>CAZPET010000044.1:0-9389 GCA_964585625.1 uncultured Syntrophomonadaceae bacterium | reverse complement strand
CGGAGTTAAGCCAATAATGCCACGAGCTATTATAACCACCATAGCCCGCTTTTGACAACTCCTTATTGCTGAAAAGCAAGCCAAATCAGAGGTGCGAAAAATTGTGCTGCCCGGGTAAACTCTCCCGGTTGAGTTGACACGGACAAAAAAGAAAAAGTATAATCAAGGCGAAACCCGTTTCAGTTAAAAAAAAGGGGTGACCGTAGCATGAAGAGCGGAGAAGTTGTTGGTGAATTTCAGGATACAGTGGAAGAGGTTCTGATCCGCCATCGCAGTATTCTAGATTGCCTCTCTAAATTTCATGAATCAACCTCGCGAGTTAACCGGGCCATCATCAAGACCGCCACTGATTGCGGCTGCATTTCGATCAATGCAATCAAACAGCAGTTCCCGCAGAAAGAGTCGCTGAAGGATTGCAGCAAATATATGGACTCGCATATTAAAGGAAAGCTCTGTGATCACTGCCGGGAGGTAATCGCTGAAGAGTTCGGCAACCACCTCTTCTACCTGACGGCCCTGTGCAGCCTTCTGGACTACAATATAGAAGAGCTTATCGGCCTGGAATATGACCGCATCAGCACACTGGGGCACTTTTTACTTTCCTGAAAGAGCGGCGCCAATGGCCTCTCTGATAGTTTCCACACCGGCCAGTTGAAGCCCTGACGGAACTCTCTGCCCCTGTTCAAGATCTTCCAGGTTCAGCCGCGGCAACACGAAGCGCTTGAAACCAAGCTTGACCCCCTCGTTCAACCTCTGCCGGATCCGGCTGACCGGGCGGATCTCGCCGGTCAAGCCCACCTCTCCGACAATCAGGATATCTTCGGACAGGCTTTTGCCTTTTAAGCTGGAGACCAGGCTGATCGCCAGGGCCAGGTCAACCGCCGTCTCCAGAAGGCGGACCCCGCCGACAACATTGACGAAGGTGTCCAGCCCCACGAAGGAGACCCCCGCATGTTTCTCCAGAACCGCCATGATCAGGGCCACCCGGTTCAGATCTATCCCTGCGGAGGTGCGCCTGGGAGAGGGGTAGTTCGAGGCGGTCACCAGGGACTGGATCTCCACCAGGAGCGGCCTGGTTCCCTCGATGCTCGCTGTGACCACGGCCCCACCCCGGCTGCCGCTGCGCTGGGCCAGAAAGAACTGCGAAGGGTTGGCCACCCCGGCCAGGCCCGTTTCCTCCATCAGGAAAACCCCGATCTCGTTGGTTGAACCGAACCGGTTCTTCACGCCTCTTAAAATCCTGAAGCTGTGGTAGCGGTCACCCTCCAGGTAGAGGACACAGTCAACCATATGTTCGAGCAGGCGGGGGCCGGCCATGATCCCCTCTTTCGTGACATGACCGATCAGGAAAACAACCATGCCGCTCTCCTTGGCCAGGCGGACCATCCCGGCGGTAACCTCGCGCAGTTGATTAATGCTTCCGGGGATCCCTTCCTGATCCTCTTTGTAAAATGATTGCACCGAGTCGACCACGAGAACATCGGGTTTCGTCGAGAGAACAGCTTCCTGGAGTTCGGCAAACCGGGTGGTGGAGACAACCAGAGGCTCTCCTTCTGTTTTCAGGCGCCGCGCGCGCAGCTTGATCTGGTGAAGCGACTCCTCGCCACTGGCATAGAGCACTGTTTTGGATGCCGCCAGCCGGTCGGCCGCCTGCAGCAGCAGCGTCGATTTACCGATACCGGGATCGCCTCCCAGAAGGATAACCGAGCCCGAGACCGCCCCGCCGCCCAGAGCCCGGTCGAATTCACCGATCCCGGTGGCAAAACGCTCTTCCGCGGCCGCGGGGATATTCCGCAGGGAGATCGGCTCCGCCGCAGCCGTATCTGCGGCCGACCCGCGGCGTCGGGCATCCGCCGCTACTTCATGAAACGTATTCCAGCTGCTGCATGCGGGGCAGCGTCCCAGCCACTTGTAGGCTTCATAACCGCATTCCCCGCAGCAGAAGAGAGTCCTTTTTTTGATCACCGCCACCTCCCATAACCGCCAGTGCCCCGTCAACCAAACATATCCTGTTTTTCAAATCCCCCCCGCCCCCCTTTACCAAAGGGGGGAGCTAAAACAGCTTGGCAGGGCGCTAGCCGAGAAGCAAGCGCAGGGCCTCCATATTTTTCCGGTCCCAATCGCTGCCGATCTCCGGTGTCTCGAGGATTGCCGGCATTTCGTCCGGCCACGGCTGCCGCAGCAGTTCCCGAAAACCGTCCAGCCCGATCTGGCCCAGGCCAATATGTTCGTGACGATCAACCCGGGAGCCGCGCGCCACTTTGGCATCGTTGAGATGCAGTAGGCAGAGGTTTTCCAGGCCGATAAGCCGCTCAAACTGCTCCAGCAGCTCTTTAACCCCGTCGGTGCTCCCAAAATCATAGCCGGCCGCCCAGCCGTGCGCAGTGTCGAGACAGACGCCAAGAGCGCCGGCAGGAAAAGCCTTCAGCAGCCGGGCCAGCTCTTCAAAAGTGGAACCGAGAGCGGTACCGCTGCCCGCAGTGTTTTCCAGCAGCAGCTTCACTCCATCCGGCCATCCCGGCAGGGCGCCGGAAACCGTTTCGATGACCTGCTCCAGCCCCTGCTCCACCCCCGCGCCGCCATGGTTGCCGGTGTGAAGAACCACAAACGGCGCCCGGTGCAGGTATGCCCGCTGCATTGTTTCATTAAGCAGCCGGATCGATTTTTCGTGAAATTCGGGAGAGAGCGTGGCCAGGTTGACCAGGTAGGCGCAGTGAATCACCACCGGAAAGATGGACTGTTCCCCGGCCAGCGCGGCCCGCTTTTCAATTTCCGGCAGGTTCGGCGGGGCCATTTTCCAACCGGTGGGATTGCCGGCAAAAAGCTGGATCGTCTCGCAGCCGTATTCTTTCACCCGCATCAGGTTGGCGGCAAAGCCTCCTTTTAGCGGTATATGAATTCCCAAACGCACGGCCTTACCTCCTGTCAGACTACTCCCTGGCCGCCCCGATCAGATCGCCGTAGTGGCGCAGGCCGTTTTCATCCAGGTAGCGCTGCAATCCCAGATTGATCTCGCGGGCGATAAAGGGATTGATAAAGTTGGCGGTACCCACAGCCACGGCGGCGGCGCCGGCAAGGATGAACTGCAGGGCATCTTCAGTAGAGGCGATCCCGCCCATACCGATCAGCGGAATGGAAACCGCCTCCGCTACCTCCCAGACCGCGCGGACCGCAACGGGGCGGATCGCCGGTCCGGATAGGCCGCCGGTGATATTCCCCAGGAGAGGACGGCGGCTGTGAATATCGATAACCATACCTTTCAGCGTATTGATCAACGAGAGAACATCGGCGCCGGCGCTCTCGGCCGCCCGGGCTACCGCATCTATACTCCCCGCTTCGAGGGAAAGTTTCACGATCAACGGTTTCCGGTAAACCTGCCGCACCGCCGCAACCAGCTTTTCCACGACCGCGGGGTCGCGGCCGAAGCTGATACCGCCGCAACGGACGTTGGGGCAGGAGATATTTACCTCCACAGCGCTGACCTCGCCGACCCCGTCGAGGATGGCGGCCAGCTCCCGGTAATGGTCCACACTGTCTCCGGCGATATTGGCGATTACCGGACAGCCCAACTTTCTCAGTTGGGGCCGGACCTCCTTCAAAAAATAAGCGATGCCCGGGTTTTGCAGGCCTATGGCGTTGAGCATTCCCGAGGGCGTCTCCGCCAGGCGCGGCGGAGGGTTGCCCGACCGCGGCTCCAGGGTAGTCCCCTGAAGCACAATCGCCCCCCAGTCCCGGGGATCGACCCACTGCGCATAATCAAACCCGTAGCCGTAACAGCCCGAGGCGGCGATGAGCGGGTTGTGCATCTTTATTCCGGCCAGATCGAGGGCCAGGCGCGGATCAGCTTTCAAAATAAACTTCCTCCCCGTCAAAAACCGGGCCGTCACGGCAAACCCGGCGGTACTCAATTTTTCCGTCCGTATAAACCGGGAGAACGCAACCCAGGCAGGCGCCCACGCCGCAGGCCATCCGCGATTCCAGGGATAGATGGACCGGAACCCCGGCGGACCGGGCCAGCTCCACCACCCGGGCCAGCATCGGCGCCGGCCCGCAGGCATGGATCCGGGGAGGTTCCCGGGTCAAAGCAAGGCGTTCTTCAAGCAGCGCAGTGACCAGCCCGCTGCCGCCGCGCGAGCCGTCATCAGTGACAATCAGCGGCGTAATTTTATGGGCCAGGAAGTATCCGTCCGGCGGCAGTAGATCGCCGCCTTTCCCCCCGAGCAGCAGCTCAAAGGGAAGTCCGGCCCGCCGCCGCTGCACCGCGGCAAAAAAGAGGGGGGCCATCCCGATACCGCCGCCTACAAGAAGCGCCGGGCGCTCTTCATCGAGAAACGGGAAACCCCGGCCAAAGGGGCCGAGCAGGTCCAGCTCCTCCCCGGCTTTGATCCGGGCGGCCAGGGCTGTGCCGCGCCCGGCAATCCGGATCAACAGCCGGATCCGCCCGGCCGCCGGATCGGCATAATGAATGCTCACCGGCCGCCGCAGCAGGGGGTCCGTAAGGTTGCCGATCCGCAGCTGGACGAACTGCCCGGGCCCGGCATGGGCCAGCAGCGGCGCTTCCAGTTCAAAAAGATGCCATCCCCGGGCGATCTCTTTATTCTCCAGCAAAAGGCACCGGTGAGCAAGTTCAGTCCTGCTTTTCATAGACAACACCCTGCTCCATCTTGATCTCTCCTCCGACGATCGTCATCACCGGCCGGCCGCGGTAGGGATGGCCGGCAAAGGGGCTCTGTTTGGCCCGGGAATAAAAACTTTTTGGATCAACAATGCCTGCGGCTTCAAGGTCAACTACCACTATATCCGCGGGCGCCCCGGGATGCAAGGTGCCTCCCTCCAGCCCCAGCAGCTCCGCGGGGCGGCAGGAGTATGCCTGCACCAGGTCTGAGAGCGAAAGGTTGCCCTTGCCGACCAGACCGGTGAGAAGCATGGAGACTGCAGTTTCCAGGCCGGCTATGCCGCAGGGAGCGTCTTTGAGGCCGGCCGCCTTTTCAGCGGCGCCGTGGGGGGCATGATCTGTGGCGATGATGTCGATCAAGCCGGTGCGCAGCGCCTCGATCAGGGCGCGGCAATCGTCTGCTGTCCGCAGCGGGGGGTTGACCTTGGCCTGCGCCCCGCTGCGGCAAATTTCATCCGCGGTCAACAGGAGATGGTGGGGGGTTACCTCCGCCGTGACCGGGAGGCCCCGCTCCCTGGCCCAGGCGAGAAGCTCCACCGACCCGGCAGTGCTTAGATGAGCCAGATGGAGAGGCACGCCCGCAGCCTGCGCCAGGATAATATCCCGGGCCACGGCCACGGTCTCGGCTGACGCGGGTATGCCGGGCAGCCCCAGCTTTTTACTGACAACCCCTTCGTGAAGCAGCCCCCCCGCAGCCAGGGAAAGATCTTCACTGTGGGCGATAACCAGGGCGCCGGGAAAATGCGCCAGCGACCGCAGGATCTGTAAAAACAGGCGGCTGTCGGCAACCGGGGCGCCGTCATCGCTAAAGGCGCGCACTCCGGCCGTGTAGAGCGAATCATAGTCAGCCGGCTCCCGGCCGCGCCGCCCGCGGGTCAGCGCTCCCACCGGGTGGACCCGGCAGAGCCCCGCCGCCGCCGCCTTTTCTTTGATCAACTTGACCACCGCCGCGCAATCAGCTGCCGGCTCCGTGTTCGGCATCGCCGCCAGGGAGGTAATACCGCCGGCCGCGGCTGCCGCAGTACCGCTGGCGATGGTCTCTTTATCCCCAAAACCGGGCTCGCGCAGGTGCACATGCAGATCGATGAACCCGGGCAGAATTGCCTTGCCGCTCAGATCAATGATCCGGGCATCACCGGGTGAAATTTGCGGCGCGACCTCCGCGACCCGGCCGCGTTCAATCAGCAGGTCGTATCGCCCGTCCAGGGATTGTGAAGGGTCCACCACGCGGCCGCCCTTTAAACAGATCCGCATTGCCACACGCTCCAGTAGTTTGACAATTTCAGAGAAGTCAGAAGTAATGATTCCACAAAATTATTGCAGCAGCATCATTCACCGGGATGGCCTTTTCTGCAGTTCAGTTCCTCCATGATCGCGCGAATGGCTTCCGAAGCGCTGCCGTGGATGATCACCCTGGCGCCATGGTCGTGCATCGAGGCCTCTTTATTGACAATGATCATGTTCTTCACCGAGTAAGGCAGCAAGTTGGCGGGAGCGGCCCGCATATCCGCGCCGATGAACAGGAGAAGATCGGCGGCGCGGGCCTCGTTGATCGCTGCAGTATAGTCGGGAGCGAGACCCTCATCGAAAAGGACCACATCGGGCTTCAACGGGCTCCCGCAATGTTCGCACAGCGGGGGCAGCTGATTCCTGGCGATCAGCGCAGCCAACTCTTCTACAGGCACCCGGCGCGCACAGCCCAAACAGCTTGCGCTTTTCATATTCCCGTTAACTTCATAGACCCGGTCCGACCCTGCTCTTTGATGGAGCCCGTCGATATTCTGCGTGATGATGGAGCGGACCAGGCCGCGCCGCTGCAGCTCCGCCAGGGCAAAGTGGGTTACATTGGGTGAACATTTCTGGATATGCTGATAAAGTTTTATCCCGAGGCGGTAAAACTCGGCCGGGTTGCTTTTGAACCCTTCCAGGGTAAAAAATACCGGGTTGACCATGGTCCAGAGACCCTTTCCGGGAATTCTAAACTCAGGAACGCCGCTCTCCCTGGATACCTCCGGCCCGGTCAAAGCCACCGTGTGAGTCGAATCCAGCAAATGATCCACAATTTGTTCGGCTCGCTTTATAATTTTTCAACACACCCCCTTTTCAATTCGTCGGCGCCCGGATAAACAGAAAAACCCCTTTTGCCTCCGGCTAAAAGGGGATGCATCTGCTGCTTGTTATTACTGGTGTTCCCGATCATGGCGCGCCAGAAAGGCAAGCATATTCCGGTAAGCTTTCTGATCGATTTTTAATATATCATTGATCTGCTTATATTTCCGTCCGACGCTGCTTGGAGAAACCCCGTAGGCCCTGGCCAGCTCCTCCTGGGTCAGGTTCAAAAAATGAAACCGGGCCAGGCAGTATTCCAGTCCGGCGGCCCAGGTTTCCGGCTTCACAATCCGCGGCATATGAGGATAGACCTGGTTGATGAAATCGAACCAGATCGCCCGGGCATCCTGAAAAAATTCTTCGCCGTAATGCGCAGACCGGCGCATACGAGCAAAGGTGCAATCCAGAACCTCCGACCATTCTTCCCGCCACACCGGTGCGCCCGGAGATTCGCTCGACAGATCCTCTTCCACGATCTGCCCATCAGAGAAGATCAAAACGCTGCCCTTTGGATATATCTTTTTCAACTCGAGGAGCGCCAGCCGGCGCAGCCGCTCCTTCACCCAGGGATTGACGATGTAACCCTTTAACAGAACAGCGCCCGCATCACTTCTCACCTTGCCGCACAGCTGGATTATTTTCTCTTTCAGACTGTCGCTGCCCTGGTAAAGCCCCCGCTGCAGCAAAAAGGCAAAATCTTCGTCCGCAAACTTTTCCGCAAGAGCGCTGCCGTCCAGCGATGAGAGCCACTGCTCCAGGGCTTCATTTTCCTGTCCGGAAAAGACGCGGGAATCATCTTCGGTCTCCTCTTCAAGATCTTCTTCCATGGCCTGCAAAAGATCGTGCGCCTCCCCGGCCATCTCTCCTTCCGGATCAACTTGCAGATATTTTTTCAGATAGCGCCGGGCTCTGGGCATATCGTCCATGAGGCCGTAGTTGAGCGCCATCAGGAAATAACATTCTGTCAGTTCAGGATCCAGATTGCTGACCACATGCTTGAAAATACGGTTGGCTTCCTGCAGGCGGCTGCTCTTACTGAGAAGACAGGCCAGGTGATAGTGACTTTCCGCATTCCCCGGTTCGATCTCAATAGCTTTTTTTAAAAAAAGAAGCGCCTTGGAAAGCTTGTTTTTCCGGTGATAGTAGCTGCCTTTTTGAAAGTAATAGTTTATATCCTGCTCCAGGGGGATAATTTTTTTCGATTGATCCTTAGTTCTTAAGAGCCCTCTGGGACGATCCGCACGGCCCACCGTTTCACCACCTCACCATCATACCTGGAAAGTTGTTAATAAATTCTCCGGCCGACAGGGAATATCCTGCCTCGTTCGTATTTAAAAGATACAGCGGCCGGCAAGGGCGGTTATTTTTCGTCAGCAGGTTTTTTTAAATAGATGCTCCGTTCCAGGTAGCGGTCCCATTCCGTCCAGTCTCCCTCCCCGGAAGGGCGCTTCTCCATCAGCCTGATAAACTGGTTCAGCCGGGCGCTGACCAGGTCGGCATGAAAAAGCGTGAAGGCATGGATTGTTTTCGGGACTTCGGGGGAGCCCCATTCGCGCATCCCGTGGTGAGTGAGGATCATATGCTCCAGTTCCAGCTTCAATTGCGCCGGGAAAGCGGGTATCTGGCTGATTTTCTGGTCCAGCATCTCCTTGCCGATACTGATATGGCCGACCAGCTTCCCCCGGTCGGAAAACTCGAAGCTGAGGCTCGCCGGATCATATTCTTCTATTTTCCCGACATCATGCAGAATAGCCCCCGTGAGCAGCAGATCGAGGCGGAGATGATCCGGGTATAGCGAAGCCAGATCGCGGCAGATCCCGATCACCTCGAGGGTATGTTCGAGCAGGCCGCCGGCGTAGTTGTGGTGAATCGTCCGCGCCGCCGGGGCGAGGGCAAAACGGCGGGTAAATTCCTTATCGTTAAAAAAAGAGAGGAGCAGCAGCTTCAGGTGGGAGTTTTTAATATCATTGTTTATGACCTCTTTTAATTCCTGGAGCATCTCGCGGGGATCGCGGTCGGAAACGGGCTGGAAAAAAGAGCGGTTTACCTTCTCCGGATCAAGTTTACGCAGGTCGTTGATCACAACCTGGGGTCCGTAATAGTCGCCGACCTCTCCCCGGACAAAGATAACATCCCCTTTTTGCGGCAGCTCCTTCAGCGCGGCCGTATCCCAGAGAATTGCCTTGATGCTGCCGCTGACATCACCCAGGTTCAACTTCAAGAAGTATTCCCCGGCCCGGTGAGGGGCGGAGAAATTCCCCCGGCTGCATTCAAGCACCAGGACCTGGGTTTCAACTTCATCCCCTACCTGAAGATTGCGGATCAACTGTTTTTTCATTCTATTCCCCTGTCTATGGTAATTGATCAAGTCACTCTTAATTTAACACATATCCCGGCTTTGGAAAAGGGAAGCATAAAATCCCCCCCGGCCACCCTTTTTCAAAGGGGGAGCCTAAACGACAAAACTGGCTGTTGCAACATAGAGGATCAAACCGGTCCCGCAAGTAGGTATGTTCCCAGAGTCGTGGGGGCGAACTGTGTTCGCCTGCAATTTCTGCCGGCAAAAAAATGCTTCATTTAGCGATGTAGGGGCGAAACATTTTCG
>CAZPET010000043.1:0-9478 GCA_964585625.1 uncultured Syntrophomonadaceae bacterium | reverse complement strand
ATGGCGATCCGCTCCGGTTTCGTGATCAATCATACGCGGTACGGCTATACGTTGAACCGGATGCTGGATATCCAGATGGGTCTAGGTTATCCTCCCCAGACGGATCTTTACGGGGGAGGGTGGCAAAACGCCAGGCGGGAAGACGTGGCCTATTATATCAATCCCTACAACTTTATCGATATGGATTACGACGGTACCCTGACCGGATCGATCCGGATTGCCGTTGATTCTTTACGGGTCCGGCAGCGGCCCACCACGCAGAGTCCCCAGCTGGTCGATGCAACCGGAAACCCGATCAGCGTCAAGATGAACCAGGTTTACGCCATCCTGGCGGAGGCGGAAGCGGAAGCGGGCACGGAAGCCGGAACCGAAGGGAAATGGTACAAAATCGGAGTAAGCGGCCAGGAGGGCTGGGTCTGCGGCCGGCATGTAGGGTTTGTCGAAAGTGCATTTTCTGCAAACGCCATCTTTCAGTTCCTTCTGCTTTCGGGAAGTGCCGGCACTACTGTAGAGGATCTGGATAAAATACTTGGCGGAAAAGGGATTCTTGACGGCAAGGGAGCAGCCTTCATGGAGGCCAGCCGGAACAACAATATAAATGAGATATTCCTGGTATCCCTGGCTCTACACGAGACGGGGAATGGCACCAGCCTGCTGGCCAGGGGTATCGAGGTCGAGGACAGGGACGACATTTTTCCTGACCAGGACTTCGTAGTTGTGTATAACATGTTTGGTGTGGGGGCTTACGACAGCAACCCGAATCACTACGGCTCCCAGTTCGCCTATGACCAGCGCTGGTTTACTCCCGAAGAAGCGATCGTGGGCGGGGCCAGATTTGCTTCCGAGCGCTATGTGAACCACCCTTCATATTTCCAGAATACTCTTTACAAGATGAGATGGAACCCGAGCGCCCTGGGCACACACCAGTATGCCACCGACATCGGTTGGGCGGCCAAGCAGGTGTCGCGGATCAGGAGTCTTTATAACCTGGTGAATAGCTACACACTTACCTTCGATATTCCGCGCTACCAGGAGTAGACATAAAGGGAATGGAAGCCCCCGTGAGGGGGCTTTTTTACTTTACCGCGCAGGTCCATTTCTGTTTGTCAAGTTCTTTGCCGGGTAGTATACTTTTAATAGTGTATGACGATTCCTTAAACTGTGCCATAAACAAATACAGCAAGGTTAAATGCTGCAGCCGGGGGGAAATAACATTATGGAAAAAACAACGATAATTCTTGTCAGGCATGGTGAGACGGACTGGAACAAGGAACTTATTTTCCGCGGCCGCATCGATGTGCCCCTCAACGAGACAGGTTTGATGCAGGCGCGCAAGACGGCCGCGGCGCTTCGGGAAGTGCCTCTGAAAGCGGTTTACAGCAGCCCGCTGTCGCGGGCCTATGTTACCGCCTCGGCGGTAGCGGAAGCCAAAGGCCTGACAGCGGTAAAAGAGGAAGCGTTCAACGATCCATCCTTCGGCCTCTGGGAAGGACGTCCCGTTGCCGAGGTGGCCCGGGAGTATCCCGATGAGTTCAGAAAATGGCGGGAGGCGCCGCACCTGTGGAAAGCCCCCGAAGGAGAAACCCTGGCCGGAGTAAGAGAGCGCTCCTGGTTGCGGTTACTGGACCTCATCCGCGAACTGGAAGGTGAAACGCTGGCAATTGTCTCCCACCGCGTGGTCTTGAAGCTGCTGATTCTCGCCGCGCTGGGGCTGGACGAAAGTAAATTCTGGATGGTCGCGCAATCACCCTGCGCGATCAATGTCCTCATCCGGAAAGACGATAGCTTTGTGCTGAGCAAGCTTAATGAAACCTTTCACCTGCAAAGTCTTTCTGAAGCAATCTTCCAGGGGGATCACTAGGTTTTAGCCGGAAATGGTCTTTTGATCCGGTTTGCGGTGGCGGGGAGAAGTCAGGGTAAGCACGATCACGGCCCCGGTTACGGCGGCGGCGATGACAGCGGCGCTGAGCGCAGAGGGCAGCAGGGAACGGATGGAACCGAGGACCAGGCCGGTCATCGCCAGGGAGACGGCATCCTGATAGCGCCGGTAAAGGGCTGACAGGAGACGGGCGAGCACGAAAATTCCGAGAAGGCCTCCGGCGCTGAAAACGGCCAGCTTCAACCACTCCCAGTTGTTCACGGCAAATATTATGTCGTCATAAAGATTCATGATCACCAGGGACGAACTCCCGGATATGCCCGGCAGGATCATCGTAGCCCCGGCGATGGTGCCGCCGGCAAAAAAGTGGTAGAGGGAAACGTCCGGCAGAGCGGTCCATTCCGGGGTGGGGTTGCTGAAGGTAAACCAGGCCACCATAAAACCTGTCACCCCGAGCAAGACAGCTACGGGACGCAGCCTGACCATTTTCCCATCCTGGAAAAGGATCACGCGAATGGAGGCAACGAGCATCCCCAGGAGAAAGGCCAGGAGGGGGTCTCTGTGGTTTTCGAGGAGGTAGCCGATGATTTTCACACCGGCCAGGGCGGCGACAGCGCCGCCGCAGAGGTGGGGCAGGTAGGGTCGCAGGCGGAAGTTGGACAGGTCTTCGATAAATTGCTTGTAGAAGCCGAGAATTAGAATCACCGTTCCGGCGCTTATTCCGGGCAGCACGAAAGCAATGCCGATGGCCATTCCCTGTAAAAAATTAAGAAGCAAAAGGTATAAACCTCTTTCGTATATCAGATATGGTATCAAATCAACAACAAAGAGTTCGCCCTGTTGGATTGATTTCCTCTTTTTGATAAAAATATGGCATAATAATTAGGCATGGTATGAAGGCAGCCGGCCAATCAGTAATAACCCCGGCTGAAGGTTAGGGGGACAGCACGCTTGATCCGGGAGGCGGAAAAATTGCCCATAAATAATAGCGCAGATGAGCAACCTGTTGTTATGGTGAAGCTTGAACGGGGAGTGCAACGGATCGGGGTGGTCTCGGATACTCACATACCGCGGCGCGCCCGCTGTCTGCCACCGGAGCTCCTGAGACGCCTGGAAGGAGTTGACCTGATATTACACGCCGGCGACCTGGTTGATGAAAGTGTTATTTTTGAACTGCAGGCGCTGGCGCCGGTGGAGGCGGTGGCCGGCAACATGGATCCGCCGCATCTGCATGAGCAGTTGAAACGCATAAAGCTGCTTCAAACAGGCGGACTGGCGATCGGGCTGATCCATGGCGACGGAATGCGCGGGTCGACACAGCAGCGGGCTGAAGAGGCTTTCAAGAATTTCCGGCCGCAGGTGATCGTTTTCGGGCACAGCCACCAGCCTCTTTGCACGTACTCGGGCGATACCCTGATGTTCAACCCCGGCTCCTGTGTTGATCCGCGGTGGGCGGGGCGCCCTTCTTACGGTATTCTGCAGGTTGAACCCAGCGGCGGAGTGACAGGGGAGATTATCTACCTGTAGAAACATTTCTTTTCCGCTGTAGGGGTAGGGTTGTTAAAAACAGAAAGGAGCAGAGAAAAACCATGGAAGAGAAAATGAAAGAGAAGCTCACGGAGCGCATCCTGGAAGAGGCTCCGGAGAAGAGATTGCCCTGCAAGAAAGCATTTGCCATTGCGGCGGAAATTGGTTGCCTGCCTTCCGATGTCGGCCGGCTTTGCGACGAGCTACAGGTCAAGATTTGCGGCTGCCAGCTGGGCTGTTTCTAGGCCGCGGCGGGCCGCTGCATAATAGAATTTCAGATAGCTCATAATATAAATTAGCTATCTGCGAAGAGATAAGGAGAGATGCGGCGGAATAGCCAGATCTTTTAAGATATAGGATGTTAATTATTAGTTAAAGCGTTAACTGCCTGTTAAACAGGCTGCTGCAAAGGTTGCATCAAATAGTGGATCTGATATATTTTTTATAGGCCTTGTTAGCACTCACCACCAACGAGTGCTGCTAATACCAAATCAATTACAATCAAAGGAGGCAGACAGGATGAACCTCAAACCCCTAAGTGACCGCCTTGTGGTCAAAGTCCTGGAGGCTGAAGAGAAGACCGCCAGCGGGATCGTTTTACCGGACAAGGCAAAGGAGAAGCCGCAAGAAGGAGAAGTAATGGCTGTAGGCCCGGGCAAGGTCCTGGAAAACGGAACCAGGCTGGAGATGGATCTCAAAGTCGGGGACAAGATTATTTTCTCCCGCTACGCCGGAACAGAAGTCAAGATCAAGGGCGAAGAGTACCTGATCCTGAGGCAGGATGACGTATTGGCGCTGGTCCAGTAAGTTACTCTCTTGAGCCAGAAAGTATGACCAAGCAAAGCAAAGGAGGTTAAATTTAAAATGCCAAAACAGATTTTGCATAAAGAAGAAGCCCGCCGGGCGCTGGAGCGGGGTGTGAACATTCTTGCGAACACCGTTACCGTGACTCTCGGCCCGAAGGGGCGCAACGTGGTTTTGGACAAGAAATTCGGTTCACCGCAGATTACCAATGACGGGGTGACCATCGCCCGCGATATCGAGCTTGAAGATGCCTTTGAAAACATGGGCGCCCAGCTGGTCAGGGAAGTGGCCACCAAAACACAGGATGTCGCCGGAGACGGTACCACCACCGCGACCCTGCTGGCCCAGGCGATCATCCGCGAGGGGCTGAAAAATGTTGCCGCCGGGGCGAACCCCATGTTTCTCAAGCGGGGTATCGACAAGGCGGTCAAGGCAGCCGTGGATGAACTCGAGAATCTGAGCAAACCGGTGGAGACCAAGGAAGATATTGCCCAGGTAGCCTCCATCTCCGCCGATGACGAAGAGATCGGCGGACTGATTGCCGAAGCCATGGAAAAGGTCGGCAAGGACGGCGTGATCACCGTTGAAGAATCAAAAGGATTTACCACCGATCTGAAAGTGGTCGAAGGGATGCAGTTTGATCGCGGTTATATCTCTCCCTACATGGTTACCGATACTGAAAAGATGGAAGCGGTTCTCGAAGATCCCTTCATTTTGCTTACAGACCGCAAGCTCAGCAATATCCACGACCTGCTCCCCCTGCTGGAGAAGATTGTCCAGAGAGGGAAGCAGCTGCTGCTCGTGGCCGAGGATGTGGAAGGTGAAGCCCTGGCTACCCTGGTGGTGAACAAGCTGCGCGGCACCTTTACCTGTGTCGCGGTGAAGGCGCCCGGCTTCGGCGACCGCCGCAAGGCCATGCTCGAGGATATCGCCGTTCTTACCGGCGGCCAGGTTATCTCGGAAGATATCGGGCTTGAATTCAAGAATGTTGATATCAACATGCTCGGCCGGGCCCGCCAGGTCCGCATCAGCAAGGAAGAGACCGTTATCGTCGACGGCGCCGGAAAGGCCGATGATATCAAGAAGCGGATCGCCCAGATTCGCGTCCAGATTGAAGATACCACCTCCGATTTCGACCGGGAGAAGCTGCAGGAACGGCTGGCGAAGCTTTCCGGCGGCGTGGCCGTGATCGAGGTCGGCGCGGCTACCGAAACTGAGATGAAAGAGAGAAAGCTGCGCATTGAAGACGCCCTCTCGGCAACCCGGGCGGCGGTCGAAGAAGGGATTGTTTCCGGTGGCGGCGTAGTCTACCTGAACGTCACCGATGCCCTTGCAAAACTGGAGAAAGAGCTCTGTGGCGACGCACTGACCGGAATGACCATCGTCAAGCGGGCTCTTGAAGAGCCGCTGCGGGTCATTGCTGAAAACGCCGGCGCGGAAGGCTCCGTTGTTGTTGAAAAGGTGAAAGGCATGGAGAAGGGTTACGGTTATAACGCCGTTACCAACGAATATGAGAAGATGATCGGCTCGGGTATTGTAGACCCGACCAAGGTGGCCCGCTCGGCTATCCAGAACGCGGCCAGTATCGCGGCGATGCTGCTGACCACTGAAGGCATCGTCACCGATCTGCCCGAGAAGGATGCTCCGCGCATGCCCGGCCCCGATATGCCGATGATGTAATTAATGTAGCTCATGGTGGACCGGCGAAACGAGCTGCCGGTCAGGATAGGCAGGGAGCGGTTCTGCTCTCTGCCTATCTTTTTATGTGTTAAACACCGCCCGCTTAAGACGGGAGCTCTCCGGCCCCACGGGGCAGAAAATTAAAAATTGGCATACATCTGTCTCTCATTTACGGTATAATTGGGAAGAGGCCTTGAAAAAGGTCCTTCCCATTACGTTTACAGGAGGTAACCATGATTGATTTCTCGTTGACGCCCGAGCAGGAGGCCATTCAGAAGATGGCGCGCGATTTTACGGAGGCGGAGATCGTTCCGGCAGCGGCGGGGTACGATCGCAGCGGGGAATATCCGCGTGAAATCGTGAAGAAAGCTTTCCAGGCCGGCCTGGTATACGGTCCGGTTCCCGAAAAATACGGCGGCGGCGGCCTCGGCGCCCTGGACCAGCTGCTGATCGCCGAGGAGCTCTCAGCAGGGTGCGCCGGGATATCGGCCTGCATTGCCATAAACAGCCTGGCGGCGATCCCGCTGATCAACCACGGCAGCGATGCCCAGAAAGAAAAATATCTTGGCGCAGCCTGCCGGGAAGAGAAGCTGATGGCTCTCTGCGTGACCGAACCGGAGGCGGGCTCCGATGTCGCGGCGCTGACCACCACGGCGCGCCGCCTCAACGGGGAGTATGTCATCAGCGGCAGCAAATGCTTTATCACCAACGGCGGGGTGGCCGACTACTACATTGTCTTTGCCACGGTTGACAGGTCGAAGGGGCATCGCGGCATTACTGCCTTTGTCGTCCCCCGCGATGCGGCCGGCGTTTCCGTGGGGAAAAAAGAGGATAAGATGGGGCAGCGCGCCGCCGATACCACCGATGTTGTATTTGACGAGGTTGTCGTTCCCGCGGCCGACCGGATCGGGGAGGAGGGAGAGGGTTTCCGGATCATCATGCATACCTTCAACCATTCCCGCCCCGGGGTGGCCGCCTCCGCCGTGGGGGTGGCCCGCAGGGCGATGGACCTTGCGCTGCAGTATGCCCTGGAGCGGGAGCAGTTCGGATTGCCCATCTTCATGCACCAGGCGGTCATGTTCATGCTGGCGGATATGGCCAGGGATATCACGGCCGGAAGGCTGCTCGCCTGGCAGGCCGCCTGGAAGGGGGAGCAGGGCCTCGACAACTCCAGGGAGGCGGCCATGGCCAAGGTATTCTGCGGCGATATGGTCATGCGCGTGACCACGGACGCCGCCCAGATTTTCGGCGGATACGGCTATGTCAAGGATTATCCGGTGGAGAAGCTGATGCGGGACGCGAAGGTATTCCAGATTTACGAGGGAACGGCCCAGATCCAGCGCCTGCTGATCGGCCGGGCGCTGGCCAAGGAAAAACTTAAATAATCCGCTGCCCGAACATTGCCCGCAAGGAGAATGGTGATCCAGATTTAACCTTCTCATGGGTGCAGGTTATAGAAAAAAATTGTTGAATTGCTATCTAGAATATGGATAGTAAAATGCAACCTTTTTGACAGCCAATACAGGTGAAGGGGCGGAAAAAATGAAGAAAAAGATTTCCATGTTCCTGGCCGTGCTCACGGTAGCGGGTTTCTGTTTATTCCTGACGGGAGGATGCGCACCCAAAGAAACACCCGCGGGTGAAGATGAACCCGGGGAAAATGGGGAAAGCAATGCAAACGGTCCCGGGGAAAACGGAACAAAGCACCCCGGGGAAGACCCGGGCGGCCCGGATGGGGCGCCGGCGCGGGGCAACAGCGCCGGCAATATTCTCAACGGCGGCCTGGTAGCCATGCAGGGAAATCACATCTATTTCAGCAGCCCCACCGACGGGGGCAAGCTTTACCGGGCCGGGCTTGACGGCAGCGGGCGGGTGAAGTTGAACGACGATACACCCCGCTATATCAATGCTACCGGAGAATATCTCTATTACGTGGCCATGGGTGAGCCGGAGACCGTCTACGATGAGCTGATGGGGGAGGAATATACCAGGGTGATATACGGCCCCATCGTGCGGGTCAATCTTGACGGTGGGGGGCGCACGGTGATCGGTGCAGACCCGGCGGCATACCTGCAGCTGGTGGAGGGAAGGCTTTACTACCAGATTGCAAACACAGATGAACCGAAAATTTACCGGATCGAGGCTGACAGCAGCGGCAAACAGCCGTTGACGGATCACCTGGCTGATTTCTTCAACGTGGAGGGCGACCGTCTTTACTACCGGGGGGTCGAGGAGCAGCCCCGGCTCTACGGTGCCGGTATCGACGGCGGCGGGCGGGCTGTAATTTACGACGGCGATGCTTATTACATGAACGTGCTTAAAGACAATCTTTATTTTGCCGGGGATATCTATGAGACAGAGTTCTATTTGGGGGGACGCTCTCTTTACAGGATCAATGTATCCGGCGGTGCAGCGTCGAAAGTGGGCGATATCGAGCCGGCATTTCTGAACTGCGCTGACGGCTGGCTGTATTACAGCAAAGCGCACAGCGGTGAGATCTGCCGGGTCAGGCCCGACGGCAGTTCGCATACAATCCTGAGCAATGATTTCTGCGGCGGCCTCTTCATCTTTGACGACTGGCTTTACTACATCAATCATAATGACGGCAATCTTTACCGCATGGGCGTGGACGGCAGCGGCCGGCTGAAGGTGGATTAACGATCGAAATAGATATTTTTTCCGGTGGCGGAGATGGGGACGCCGATGACGAGCTCTCCCTCGATCAGGCCCATTTTCCGGGCGGCCACGCCAATGCGGTACATGATCCGGTTGTCCGCATTAAAGAGAGAGGCTGTCTTTACCGCCGAACCGAGGGCGATGCCCAGGTCGAGAATGCGCCAGCTGCATACCGGGCCGGCAAACTCCAGGCCCTCGCCAAGGCTCTCTTTCATCTCGCGGCACGAATTGAAGCCGCAGGCGCCGCAGTCCTGCCACAGGGGCTCGGAATCGGAGAGGGAGAGCAGCAGGACGGCGCCGGAACGGCGCACGTTCTCGCCGTCGCGGTCATAATTGTGTTTCTTATTTTCCTGGCCGTATCTGATCATTTCGTCGGCCAGGTTGTTGATCTCTTTTCCGGTCAATATTTTGATCTCGATAAAGTCGGCACCGACGGCTTTCGGGGCGGTGCGGGCGGCCAGCGCCATCATCCCGGCAACAATTTCCATCATTGAATCCATAATATCGCCTCCCTGGTTTCTCTGTTCTATTCTAAGACATGTTCATAAAAACGTAAACCCGGAATCCTTCGCTGTGCCCGGAATGACAGGAGGGGGCAGGCCGGTATGCACGATCCTGGAAGAAAATCTAAAAACCTGAAAGGAATTTTGTCGATCATGGCGAACCAAGTATAATCAAGAAGAATTTTATAGTAACTCTCGATGCTAATGATTTGCATTACGAGGGAAAGTGTACCTAGGGTTCCGCTGGAGCAGTGAGGCCGGAGCCGCTTCACCTGCCCAGGCTGGTCCGAGTGGTACAGGCGTTTAAAGAGGTCACAGCCGTTCAGGCATTCTCTTTGGGCGCTACACCGGAGGGATAAAAGCCCAGTCAGGTAGGTTTCGCTCTCAGCCTACTGGTCCGGGCTTTTAC
>CAZPET010000042.1:0-9561 GCA_964585625.1 uncultured Syntrophomonadaceae bacterium | reverse complement strand
CGCCCGGCTGAGGGCTCTCGTGCGGCGCCGGATCAGGTAGAGCCGGCGCCGCAGGTTTAATTCAGCCAGATGATAAACACTGATCAGCCCGGTCCGGGCATAATCCTTGATGGAGTGTTGAGAGACCAGCGAAAGACCGAGCCCGCAGCAGACCCCCTGCTTTATCGCCTCCAGGCTGTCGATAGAAATCACCTCCGCAAAGCTGTCAATTCCCCGGTCTATCCTTGAAAGAGCCTCTTCGAAGAGACAGCGGGTAGCCGAACCCTTCTCCCTGAGCAGAAGAGGATAAGGAAAACAGGAGGTAATCGTGACCTCGGCCCGGCCGGATTTCTTTTCAACAACCTGCTGATCCAGCAAACCCGGCGGGGTAATTAAGACCAGCTCATCTTCGGCAAAAACAAAGCTCTCCACCCGCTCTTCCGGTATCTCTCTGCCGACAAGACCTAAATCAACGCTGCAATTAAGCACTTCTTCCAGAACCGCCGCCGAATCCATAATCGCCAGATTAAGTGTTACCCCGGGGCAGCGCTCCCGAAAGCGGGTCAGCAGCGGAGGCAGCAGGTAAATTCCCGGCACCGTGCTCGCCGCCATCCGGACCGTCCCGTCAAGCGGCCGGGCGCCCGGCGCCAGCTCTGCCAGCGCCTCTTCGTGAAGATTAAGCATCTTCTGGGCGTAACCCATAAATAAGATGCCTTCTGAGGTTAAAGCCAGCTCGCGGGGGTGCGAGCGATCAAAGAGGAGAGCATCCAGCTCTTCTTCAAGCGCCTTGATCCGCGCGCTGACACCGGGCTGGCTGATATACATCCGCTCGGCCGTCCGGGAAAAGCTTTTCAGTACCGCTGCATTCAAAAATATTTTTAGCTGCTGAAAGTCCATCTTGAGCCGCCTTTTTTCTTATATTATAACTTTTTCTTGGATAAAACGTCTACCGGAAGGGCTCTTTTACTTTCGCCCCCCAGATGAATACATCCTTGAATCACTCATCACGGTCGCTATCAGAAATAGTAATCTTGATCGGTCTGGCAATTATTAATCGCTATTTGTTAGAAAACTAGCCGGGGTTTACAATGAGGGCAATTGTATCAGGATGGAGGAATTGTTAAGATGCGCGATAAAATGCCAATCATCGTTGCCGGAGCCATCACCGGTCTCTGTGCTGTGCTCCTGGTTTTGTCCGGAAATCCTTTGAATATGGGTTTCTGTATCGCCTGCTTCCTGCGCGATATCGCCGGAGGCCTCGGCTTGCACCGTGCCGCCGTGGTCCAGTACTTGCGGCCGGAGATAGCCGGCCTTATCCTCGGCGCTTTTATTACCTCGTTAATCGCTAAAGAGTTCAAAGTTACCGGAGGGGCCAGCCCGCTGCTGCGCTTCCTTCTGGGGATGCTGATGATGAGCGGCGCGCTGATCTTTCTCGGCTGCCCGCTGCGCATGATCCTGCGCCTGGCCGGTGGAGACTGGAATGCCCTGGTCGCTTTACCGGGATATGTGGCCGGCGTCTGGGCCGGGGTCTTCTTCTTGAAAAAGGGCTACACCCTCGGACGAAGCCAGGGACAACCCGCACTGAACGGCTATGTGGGCTTTTTCATGGCTCTATCTTTTTTGATTCTCTTGATCACCGCTCCTGCTTTCATCTTCTTTAGCACGGAAGGACCGGGTTCACAGTACGCTCCCCTGGCGGCGGCCCTGGGAGCCGGGCTGCTCGTGGGGATGCTCGCGCAGCGTTCTCGCCTCTGCACCATGGGCGCGATCCGCGATCTGATCCTCTTTAAAGAAAGCCACCTCTTTCTCGGCGCTGTCTCTATCTTCACCGTTGCATTGATCGGCAACCTGATCACCGGAAAGTTTATCCCCGGTTTCACCGCTCAACCGGTCGCCCACACCGACGCTGTCTGGAACTTCCTGGGTATGAGCGTGGTCGGATGGGCTGCTGTTCTCGCCGGAGGCTGCCCGCTGCGGCAGCTCATCCTTACCGGGGAAGGCCAGGGGGATGCCCTGCTCACCGTTCTGGGGATGATCGCCGGGGCGGCGCTGATCCATAATTTTGGCCTGGCCGCAAGCCCAGACGGTGTTCCTGCTGCCGGCAAATGGGCGCTGCTCCTCTCCATAACTCTTTTAGTAATTATCGGCGCAGGAAATATCTACCGCACCGGCGCCGGGCGGAGTGAAAAAGCAGGCAACCCCTGACGCCTGGCACCTTGTTTACAAATCAGTTAAAATGGTGTTAAAAAGATAACTAAAGGTGTTTTTATGGTTAATTACTGTTATCTGACCTTCCCGACAACTTATTTTGCTCTCCGCTCCGAGGCGGTGCTTCAAGAAACAGCCCTGGCTTTCAAACTGGTACCCGTCCCCCGCAGCATCAGCTCCAGCTGCGGCACCGCCCTGCGCTGCACCTGTGCCGACCTGGCCTCAATTAAAAGTGCTCTGGAGAAAGCGGCTGTGGAAATAGAAGGCTGCTTTGAGCTTGCTGAAAAAGAGCGGCACAACCCGGTTATTCGAAGAAAGAAGATGAAACCATGAAAGAAAATGACCTCAATCTATATTTTGATAACGCGGCGACCAGTTGGCCTAAGCCGGAGCCGGTTTACGGCGCCGCTGAAATCTGTCTGCGCCGCATGAGCGGCAACCCCGGGCGGACAGGCTCTACGCGAACCATCGAAGCCGAGCGCCTGGTCTACCGGGCCCGCTCCTGCCTGGCCCGCCTTTTGCACGCAGCCGACCCCTCCCGGATTGTCTTTGCCCTCAACGCCACGGATGCCCTGAACATGGCCATCAAAGGGATCATTGAGCCGGGAGATCATGTCCTCTACACGGCCATGGAGCACAACTCCGTGCTCCGCCCCCTGGGAGCTCTGAAGAGAGCCGGGCTGATCGGCGCCACGATGATCCCCTGCTCGGAGGAGGGGGCTCCCGATCTTGCTTTCCTGGAGCGATCTTTTAAACCGCGCACCCGACTGCTAATAGTAAACCATGCCTCCAATGTTTGCGGAACCATCGCTCCGCTGAACGAGATGATCAAAATCGCTCACAGCCACGGCGCTTGTGTCCTCGTGGACGCGGCGCAGAGCGCCGGGGTTATCCCGATTGACGTTGAAACCTCGCAGATCGATCTGCTGGCTTTTACCGGTCACAAGGGTCTCCTGGGGCCGGCGGGAACCGGGGGCCTCTATGTCCGGCCCGGTATAGATTTGAAACCGTGGCGGGAAGGCGGCACCGGCAGCTTTTCGGAACAAGATCTCCAGCCCGAATCCATGCCCGAGCGCCTCGAGGCAGGAACTTTAAACAGCCCCGGCCTGGCCGGATTGATCGAGGGGGTTAATTTTATAGAAAAAACCGGACTGCAGCAGATCCGGAACCGTGAAATGGCCATTTACGCTTACCTGAGGGATAAACTGGCCCGGATCCCCGGAATAAAGCTCTATGGGCCCGCAGAGCCGTCACGCTGCACCGCGGTGCTCTCCTTGACCATGGAAGGGGTCGACTGCGGAGAGCTCGGTTATATCCTGGAAAGTTCTTACGGGATCCTCAGCCGGACCGGGCTGCACTGCGCTCCCCTGGCCCACCAGGCTTTGAGGACTTTCCCCGCAGGAACGGTTCGCTTAAGCCCAGGTTTTTTCACCAGGGAGGCAGATATCGATTACCTCGCCGGGGCCCTGGCGGAGATTGCCTCGCTAAGATCTTGAAAACAACATTTTATCTTGAAAGGAGTAGAACCAGGTGAAAGAAATAGACAACCGCGGGCTGAACTGCCCGGAACCGGTTCTCCGGACAAAGAGAGCGCTGGCTGAAAATCCGGAAGGGCTGATCTCGATTGTCGATCATGAAGCCGCCCGGGAAAATGTGATCCGCATGGCCAGGAAAGAGGGTTTTGATGCGCGCTGGGAAAAAAAAGAGAGCGCTTATCATATCTATATCACCACGGGAGAAAAGACCCCGGCAGAAGAGCCGGCTGCAGTACCGTCTCATACCTGCTCCGGTGTTCTGTACGAACAGGCCATCCTGATCGGCACGGACCAGTTCGGCCGGGGCAGCGAGGAGCTGGGCAGGCTGCTGATGCGGAACTATCTCTATACTTTAACCGCACGGGCGGAATTTCCCAAAACAATGGTCTTCATCAACAGCGGGGTCAAATTGTGTTCGGAAGGTTCACCGGTAATCGAAGAGCTGGAAGCACTGCAGGGTAAAGGCACAAAGATTCTCGTTTGCGGAACCTGCCTGGACTATTACCGTCTCAAGGAAAAGCTTGCTGCCGGTAGCGTTTCCAACATGTACGAGATCGCCGACCTGCTGGCGACAGCTAAACAGGTCCTCTCACTCTAACAAAAATCCTATGCAGGCGCGGGCCCGGCCTGCGCCTGCATAATATAAAAATTATTTATTGGAACATGAGCAGCGGATCAAGTTTTCCTGTCGTCAGTAAATAGAACGCCAGAAACATATTTAAAGCGGCAAGACTTAGACCGAGCCCGTTTAAGAAAATTCCGGCCCTGGCCAGATCCCGGCGATGTGAAGATAAACCGGTAATCCCCATAACCAGGCCGGCAACGCCGAGGGGTATGCCGAATAGCGGTAAAATCCAGCCTGCCAGCATCATGATTCCGCAAAGAATTGAACTGCGAGCCGTCCTGTTAATACCCGGGAAAGGTCCGCTCTTGTTCTGTTCAGTATCCAAGAAACCACCTCATTTCGTGATAATTCTACCATAATCATATATGCTGGACAACGCGTGATAAGAGTTATATGCAGGAATTCGCAATTTCCAGGCGAAAAAATACGGTAACGTCTATTAATTGCGAAGGAGCAAACGTCATGCCAAATAACAAGCTCATCTATCTTCTCATGGTCCTGGTGGCCTTCTTTTGGGGCGGCACCTTCAATGCGGCAGGTTTCGCCCTGGCCGACTTTCATCCGTTAACCATCGCTTTTCTCCGCTTCGCCATTGCTACCGTCATTCTCCTGTTGATCGGCCGCCGCGAGATATTCAGCACACCGGTCAAAAAAAAAGATTGGCTCAATTTCTTTCTGCTCGGTCTCACTGGAATTTTCGCTTACAACACTTTTTTCTTGTACGCCATGAAGTACACTTCTCCGATAAACGGTTCTTTGATTGTGGCAATCAACCCTATAGTTACCGCCATTCTGGCGACGCTTTTGCTAAAAGAAAAGTTCACCGCACGTCTCGCCGGAGGGGCCTTGATCTCCATTATCGGGGTGGTGCTGGTGATCAGCGAAGGTTCCTGGCAGATAATCAGCTCGCTTGAATTTAACTTCGGGGATATCCTCACGCTGGGGTCTGTAATCAGCTGGTCCCTTTACGCAATTGTCGGGAAAACCGTTAGCGATAGTTTTTCACCGTTAATTACTACTTTTTACGGTTTTCTCACGGGGACCTTGATTCTGCTTCCCTTTGGCCTGTTCAGCAAACCCGGGCCGGCCGCATTTATAGATGCCGGGTGGCCGGCCATCGCCGCTGTTCTCTACCTGGCTCTAATCGGTTCGGTGCTGGCTTTTCTCTGGTGGAATAAAGGCGTGGCCATCCTCGGAGCAAGCCGCTCTTCAATTTTCATAAATTTGATCCCGGTAGCCACAATCATCATTTCACTATTTTTTCACGAGTCCATCACCCCGATCCAGATAGCCGGTTGCGCCCTGGTCATCGGCGCAGTCATGCTGACTACCGATCGCGAACCCGGCACACTGGCCGAGCCGGCTTGCCGGAACCGGGGAACTTTTTAGACCCGTAACAGGTCTATCAATAGAATAGAGAACCCTTTGAAAGTGAGGGATTACCTGTGACCGGATTACCGTTTAAGCGAGCGGCCCTGATTGCCCTGCTGCTGATCTTTACCGCACTGTTACCGCTGGCGGCAGGCTGCCACCCGGGTGGAGAGCCCGCCTATGCCGAACCCGCGGATTATGTCGATTCGCGCCTGGTCGAAGCGAACACGGATTTTGCCTTCGATCTGTTTCATACTCTCCTGAGAGAAACACCCGGAAATAATCTCTTTATCTCGCCTGCCAGCGTCTCCCTGGCCCTGGCGATGACTTACAACGGGGCCGCCGGAGATACCGCCGCGGCCATGGCGGAAGTGCTCCGGTTTGGAGAGATGGAGTTGGAGGAGATCAACGCAGCCTTCGCGGATCTTCGCACGATCCTGCAGAATCCCGACCCGAAAGTAGAGCTGGCCATAGCCAACTCTCTCTGGGCGCGGCAGGGGAAGGAGTTTTACGAGGACTTCCTGCAGCGCAACCGCGATTACTACGGAGCGGAGGTGGCGGAGCTCGATTTCGACCTGCCCGATGCCGCCGCGACGATCAACCGGTGGGTGGAGCGGCAAACCGCGGGAAAGATCACGGATTTAATTGAACCTCCCATCGATCCGCTGACGGTTCTCTTTTTGATCAACGCCATCTACTTCAAAGCCGCCTGGTCGGAACCTTTCGATCCGGACCAGACCCGAGAGATCCCTTTCAACCTGCCCGACGGGAGCAGCAAAGAGCATCAGGTGATGTTCCGGGAAGGGCAGTTCCGGTGCCTGGAGCAGGACGGTTTCCAGGCGGTGTCCATACCCTACGGCAAGACGAAGCGGATCAGTATCTACGTCTTTCTGCCCGCATCCGGGCAGAACCTGGAGAGCTTCTACGAACAGCTTACCCCCGAAGCGTGGGACTCCTGGATGGATCTGTTTCAGGAAACAGAGGCTTATATAGGGCTGCCCCGCTTCAAGTTTGAATATGAAGCATCGCTTAACGATGCCCTCAAGGCTATGGGCATGGAGATCGCCTTCAATGATAGCGCAGCTGATTTCTCGAAGATGATACCCGTGCCTCCCGGGATGTTTATCGCTGAAGTGAAGCATAAAACTTTCGTGGAGGTAAATGAAAAGGGCACAGAGGCCGCCGCAGCCACTTCTGTAGAGATCAGGGAAGAATCGGCTCCCGCGTTCTGTATGATCGTGGACCGGCCCTTCTTCTTCAGCATCGTGGATAACAAGACCGGCTCAATACTATTCATGGGCTCGGTGACCGATCCGCTGCAATAGGCGCTTTTTACCAAGGGGCGAGGCCTGCCTCGCCCCCTGTACAAGGATTCCGCTAGTAATTCTCGGCTTTAAGCTCGTAAAATGCCTGCGGGTGGTAGCAGGCCGGGCATTCTTTCGGGGCTGTTTTGCCGGTATGGACGTAACCGCAGTTGCGGCATTTCCAGGCTACTTCGCCATCCCTCTTAAACACTTTGCCTTCCTGGAGGTTTTTCAGCAAGGCCCGAAAACGCTGCTCGTGCTGTTCTTCTACCTTTGCGATGGATTCAAAAACAGCGGCGATTTTATCAAAGCCTTCCTCACGCGCCTCGCCGGCGAATTTTTTGTACATTTCGGTCCACTCATAGTTCTCCCCGTCAGCCGCAGCTTCCAGGTTCTCCTCTGTGCTGCCAATCCCATTCAGGAACTTTACCATCATCTTGGCATGTTCTTTCTCATTCTCGGCTGTCTCCAGAAATATGGCGGAAATCTGCTCGTAACCCTCTTTTTTGGCCGCGCTGGCGAAGTATGTATAGTTGTTCCGGGCCATCGATTCGCCGGCAAAGGCCTCCTTCAGGTTATTTTCTGTCTTGGTCCCACTTAATTTTTTCATTTTTAATCCCCTTTCCTTGATGATCTTTTAGCAAGTTGTTACATCAACATAATCTTACCAGATCAAGATTAATATAACCATATTGACCCCGGATCCCGTCATTTGAATATATTTAGTTAATTAAGAAGAGGATTGGCCGGATTTCTTCACTACCTGGCCTCATCCCTCTGTACGATATTGCGAGAGATCCCGGTGGAAAGGAACGTAGTATAGTATAGGTAGAGGATTTAAGGGGTTGAAGCAAACTGCATCTGGATGAAGTAAAAATACATAGACTCCTGCTGAAGGGCAACCAATCCGCGCTGGAACAGTTAATAAACGCCTATGGTACCTGCGTCTACCAGCTGATTTCATTGATATTGCAAGGTTTGGCCGATCCTGACACAGTGGAAGAGTGTTGCAGTGACGTTTTCATCAGTGTCTGGGAAAAACGGGAACGGTTTAACCCTCTACGCGGTAGTCTGCGCACCTGGGTGCTAATCCTGGCCCGTTATCGCGCCCTTGATTACCGCCGCAAACTCTACAGGAAACAGGGTAAAGAAATTAGCGGCCTCAATACAGCGTTTATTTGGATGGACGATAAGGCTGCCGGGGTTGATCCGGAAGAATATTGTCTGCAAAAAGAGCAGCGCTCTGTGATCATGTCTGCACTGGCGACCCTACCTGAATCCGATCGCGAGATCCTCTACCGCCGTTATTTCCTTGAAGAATCGGTTAAGCAGATTGCCTTGAAACTGGGCATCACCCGGGGCGCCGCAGATAACCGGCTCTGGCGCGCCAGAAGAGCATTGAAAAGCAAGTTGATCGAAATCGAAAAAAAAGAGGTGAGCTCCTGTAATGAATAGATATGATGATCCCTCAATAGAGCAGCAGCTCCTTTCTATTGGTTTACCCGACGATCTTCCAGAAAGGGTGCTGGCAAGGGAAATGGAACCTTCCCGGGAAACACTGGAGCGAATAAAGTCGAAAACGCTGTCACGAATTGCCGGGAAACCCGCCGGCCACATCAATAGGAATAGGCACCGCCGTCTTGCCTGGTGGAAAACCACCGCAGCAGTTCTGCTGATTCTAGTTCTTGCGGCTGCTATCCTGAGCAGCGCCGGCGGGGTCCAGGTTTGGGCCGGCCTGCGGAAAGCACTTAGCCTGGTCCCCGGTTTTGGATTAGTGGATCAAGACATGGATAGCTTTACCCTTGTGTCCCTGGAACAGGTCAGAACTGAGAGAGACTGCGGATACGCCCAACTGGCCGGGATGCTGGCGCGGCCTGATGCAACGTATGTAAAGCTCTTTTTTAAAGATCTAACCGGGTATACCGTGGACCTGGACAATAACGATATGTTCACGGAGTTTTGGAGGCAGGCTGATAATAAAGCGCGCCGGATCTACCTCTTAGATGATCACGGCGCAGAATACAGGATAGAAAAGGAAACAGATAGCAGCTGGTCTTTTAGCGACAACCGGTATGGTCTGCATCGCGATGTTATTACCTACTTTACCCTGCAATTGCCGCCCTTGCCCGGCCAAAGTCGCCGGGTTACGCTGGTCGTACCCATGGAAGACAGCCCCGACCTGAAGCTTGCGGTTAACCTGCTGCCGCTGGAAGAGGCTGCAGAGCGGCTAAAAAGCATTCAGACCGCCGAAATTAAGGGAGTTAAGGTTACGGCGGGGGTTCATTTCGGTGACGAAACCTGGATTTCCCTGGCAGTGGATCCGCCGCACGAGGGAGCACAGGTAATCGCTATCAACTGGTCTTACGGAGGACGCGCCGAAGTAACGGGCAGTAAAGGCGGTTGGTACCCCTTGCTGCGGAGCGGCCAGACCTGGCAGGCGAATTATATAGAGCAATTTCACCGTGGAATTACCTCCGAAGAAGTGGATATCACCTTGTCGTTTAAAACCATTCATTTTCAAGATCAAGCCAAAACCCGG
>CAZPET010000041.1:0-9797 GCA_964585625.1 uncultured Syntrophomonadaceae bacterium | reverse complement strand
AAACCCCACAGCAGGACACTGAAAAGACCCGTCCGGAAGATGAAAATAAAAATAAGACAATCAGTATTGGACAACTCCATTTCTACCGTGCCGATCAGAAAAAGGTTGTGGTCATGGAGCTGGAAGAATATCTTGTCGGTGTACTCCTGGCCGAGATGCCCTCCTCTTTCGAAATGGAGGCGCTCAAAGCCCAGGCGGTCATCGCCCGCACCTATACTCTACACCAGATGCGCTCTCTCGGCGGTAGCGGCTGCGACAGATCCCCAACGCCGGCAGATATCTGTTCTGACAGCACTCACTGCCAGGCCTGGCTCGATCCGGTGGAAACCTTGGTGGAATGGGGTCCTGAAAGCGAAAGCTTTCTCGAGCGAATTAGGCAGGCAATTACAGAGACATCAGGCGAAGTGGCTGTCTACCAGGGAAAATTGATCGAAGCAGTTTACCACTCGACCTGCGGCGGCAGAACCGAAGCTTCACATGCCCTCTGGAGCGGCGGTGCTCTGCCCTACCTGCAAAGCGTGAACTGCCCCTACTGCAAACATTCGCCGCATTACCGGGAAGATCTTTTGATCCCGTTTACCCGTTTGGCTGCGGCTTTACCACAAGATATTACTCTCCCGGTGGCTTCCGGTGAAAATTTGCCCCTGGAAATTGCTTCAGAAACTCCCGGGGGGCGCGTCGCAGCGCTGAAAATAAACGGCTCGCTGATCGAAGGAAAAGAGCTGCGTCAACTTCTGGGGCTGCCCTCGACCGCCTTTACCTGGGACATTAAGGAAGAGGGTCTTCTTGTCCATACCCGCGGCCAGGGGCACGGCGTGGGGCTCTGCCAGTATGGAGCCGACGGAGCGGCCAGGGAGGGCAAGAATTACCGCCAGATCATCATGTTTTATTATCCCGGTGCCGAGGTAACCAATTATTTGCCTTAACCGTATAATCTTGCCTCTGATGGAGATAATATCATTCGAGGTGATATGGTTAATGGCGCTCCATAAAAAAATGAAGTTGTTAATTGTAAAAGTCTGGACAACGTTTGTCCAAGGGGGAGGAATCTTTCTCGGTAAGGTAAAGCGGGTTCTTTCTTTTTTGATTCTTCCGTTAAAATATCTAAACAACACATATCAGCGCTGGCCGCGGATATTTCGGATATGCTCCCTTTATCTGCTTGTGGTGATCCTGTCGGGAGCAATATTTGTGTGGCGCTCGGCGCAGCTGCGGACGATCAATCCCTACATTGGAAAACTTAAATTTTCAGAGCTTGAAGATGATTACTTATCGGAAAATAACGATAAAAACATGGAGCAGGGTAAGCCGGGCGAACCTGCAACAGCTGAGCCTGATCCGGCCGAATCTGTTCCGGAAGACGAGGCCGCGGAGCCTCCACTTGTATGGCCGGTAAAAGGAAGAGAGATATACCATGCATACAATATTTATTACAATGAAGAGTTAACCTGCCTGGCTCAGGGTAGCAGTTACTCTTTTTATCAAGGGTTGGCGATCAAGGCAGATGCAGGAGAAAAGGTTTACTCCATTTCTGGAGGCAAGGTTTTAAGGGTCAATGATATCGGCAAGCCTTACTACGGAAAAGAAGTAATAATTAAACACGATGGCAATCTAAAAGTTTACTACGGGGCGCTGGACCAGGTCTATGTAAAAGAGAAACAGCAGGTGGCCCGTGGTGATATCATTGCCACCGTGAAACAGAATCCGGAAGGCGAAGATACTTATCTATATCTGGAAATAAAAGAAAATGGCCTTCTGGTTAACCCCCTGGATGTTCTGCCTTAAGCTCTTTTTGGCAAGGGTATTTTTTAGGCGCTCCCCACATATAATTTACCGGAGTTGAAGACAAAGGGGGCCCTGCGCGGTGCATGATTACATCTATCAGCGGGTTCTGGAGATCAGCGACTATATTCTCAAGACTGAAGCGACAGTCAGGCAGGTTGCTCGCAACTTCGGAGTGAGTAAAAGTACCGTCCATAAAGATGTCACCGAACGCTTACCGCAGATCAACCGCCACCTGGCACGCCAGATCAAAAAGATCCTGGAAAAAAACAAAGCTGAACGCCACCTGCGCGGCGGAGAAGCCACCCGCCGCAAATATCTTTCGCTGCGAGAAAAAGTTCAGTAAATTCAATATTCAATAAAGGAAAAAGATAGCCCATGTTGAATTCTTTAGTAAGAGATCGACAAAATTCCACGATACCGTTGAAAATTAGCGGAGGAGGGTGGACGATGGCCTTTTCAACGGACATCGGCATTGATCTGGGCACGGCCAGTATCCTGGTATATGTCCGTGGTAAAGGGATCGTCTTGAACGAGCCCGCAGTGGTAGCCATTGAACAGCAGATGGAGAAGGTTCTGGCGGTGGGAGCGGCGGCTCAGAAGATGCTCGGACGGACCCCCGGCAACATTGTAGCCGTCCGGCCGCTGCGTGAAGGGGTCATTGCCGATTTCGACATCACCGAGGTGATGCTGAAGCATTACCTGGCCATGGCTATAGAGAAAAGGCGCCTGCTGCGTCCCCGGGTGGTAGTATGTATTCCTGCGGGAATCACCTCGGTGGAGCAGAAAGCGGTTCTCGAAGCAATTGCCCGCACCGGAGCCCGGGAAACCTTTTTGATTGAAGAGCCCCGGGCGGCGGCATTGGGCGCAGGACTTAATATATTTGAGCCCAACGGAAACATGGTAGTTGATGTTGGTGGGGGCACAAGTGATATGGCCGTTCTCTCCATGGGCGAAATAGTCGAAAGCGCCAGCGTGCGTATCGGCGGGGATAAGTTTGACGAAGCTATTATCCGGTATATCAAAACAGAATTCAATATCCTTATCGGTGAGCGGACCGCCGAATCGTTGAAAATAGCCATCGGCTCGGCACATCCTGAGAGCCGCCATTTGCAGGCTGAAGTCCGCGGCCGCGACCTGGTCACCGGGCTGCCCCGTTCGGTGAGCTTAACCACCCAGCAGGTCGTGCAGGCCCTAGAAGATCCGCTCTGGGCCATTTTACAGGGAATCAAGCAGGTGCTGGAGAAAACACCGCCCGAATTGGCCGGGGATATCATTGATAAGGGGATCGTTCTTTCAGGGGGCGGCGCCTTGCTCGACGGATTCACCCGCTTTCTAAGCCAGGAAACCGGAGTGCCTTTCTACCTGGCGGAAGATCCGATCAGCTGTGTCGTCAAAGGGACCGCCCTGGCATTCGAAAATATCGGCCGGTTTGGGGAGACGCTTCTTTCCAGCCGGAAAATCAGCGCCGCTTATTAATGCATGTTTACCTATGCCGGCAATATCCATATTCATACCTTCTATTCTGACGGCTGCGGCAGTATAGACGAGATTGCCGCTTGCGCCGCCGACGCCGGGTTGAGCTATATCATTGTCACCGACCACGAGACGCTGGCCGGGCTGCCCGAAGAAGGGATCCGCCACGGCGTTGCCGTTCTGGTTGGGGCCGAGTTGAACAGGGATGGCCATCACTACCTGGTGCTGGATCTGGAACGGCTTCCCGCGGGTAACGAAGACAACCCGCAGGAGATGATTGACCGGGTCCGCAACACCGGCGCTCTCGGTTTTATCGCTCACCCCTTTGAAAAAGGTTCGCCGTATATTAACAGGGGCAAATCATACCACTGGACTCACCTGCCGGAGGGTGGTTTTACCGGCCTGGAGATCTGGAACTATACCTCTTACTGGCGCGGCCGGGTTACCTCTATCCCCAGATCTATCTACTGGTTTCTCTTTAATCGCAAGGCGGCAGTGGACGGGCCTCCCCCGGAAGCGCTGGCGCTCTGGGACCGCTATACCAACCGCGGCTTGAAGGTAACCGCCATCGGCAGTTCGGATGCCCATGCCGCCAGGGTCAGGGTGGCGCTGATACCTGTAGAAATTTTCTCCTACCGGTTCCTCTTTCGCGCCATCAATACCTATCTCTGTTTCAGGGAGGAGATGAGCCATAATTTTATCATTGCGAAGAACCAGGTTTACGCCGCCCTGCGCGAAGGCCGCTGTTACATCTCTTTTGACCAGCTTCACCCTGGTAAAGGTTTCTCCTTTACCGCCTCCCGCAAGAGATCAGAAGCGGCGGAGGCGATCATGGGCGAAGAGACAGCCTGGCAGGATGGTCTTCATCTCGCGGTGCGCTGCCCCACCCGGCGCTCGGAAATCCGGATCATCAGAAACGGGCGCCTCGCCGGCCGGTGCAGCGGTGCGGAATTAAAATACCGGGTGCCCGCACCCGGCGTCTACCGTGCCGAGGTCTACTTCCGCCCGTTCAGGGGAAGACCCCGTCCCTGGATCTATACCAATCCAATCTATATTCGCAGTTAAACTTTCCGCCGGCGGCAGCCGGTTGAGGCAAAATTTTATTTACAGAGCATGAGGTAGCCCCCTGCAGCAAGTAAAGCCAGCCCCAGTCCTTTCCACATGGTAAAGGGTACCTTCTCCAGCCCGAAGAGGCCGCACTGGTCGATAACCAGCGCGGTAACCAGCTGGCCGATAATAATGGCGGTCGTAGCGTTGGCCACGCCGGCGCGGGGGATGCTCACGGCAACCCCGAAAATAATCAGCACGCCGAGCGCTCCCCCCAGGTAAGTGTACCAGGGAGCCTGTTTCAGCAAGGTGAGGTTGCCTGTCCCCAACCTGAAAACATAGATAGTAAATACGATAACGGCAATCCCGACAAGATGCACCACGAAGGTGGTTTCAAGTGTGCCGATAATTTTACCGAGAGCGGCGTTAAGCGAGCCCTGGACGGCCATGGCCATACCGGCGATGGCGGCGATGATCAGAGCTAAAAGGGGGATCTCCATGGCCGGTCTCCTCTCTGTTGATGTCGGGTGCCTTAATATTTTAGCTTGTTGCCCGATAAATATTCTTCCGGACTTAATCTGTGAGATATCTGATTAATTCGAGGTTCCTTTGTAAAAGAGCCCCGGAATCCGAACCCGGCTTTCGGCTTGCGAAGAGAGAGGAAATGTTATACGATAAGCAGCGAGAACAAAACAGGAGATTATGGATAATTATTCGCTGGAGACTCTGATACATAATCTGTCGCCGGTACTGGAAAATAACCATAAACAACAGTTACAGGGAGGGTTCCATTGGTGTTAAAGGTAGGCATTAACGGTTTTGGGCGGATCGGACGTCTGACCATGCGCGCTTCGCTGAAGCAGGATCAGATCAAGGTAGTGGCAATCAATGACCTGGTTGACAGCGCCACATTGGCCCATCTGTTACAGTATGATTCGATTTACGGGAAGCTTGATCTCCCGGTAAAGGCGGAAGCCGATGGACTGATTGTTGGCGAGGATCATGTCAGGGTTTTCTCTGAAAGGGACCCGGCTCGGATTCCCTGGAAAGAAAGCGGCGTTGATCTGGTTGTCGAATCAACAGGGCGTTTCCGGACCCGGGATACCGCTTCCGCTCACCTGAAAGCAGGCGCGCGCAGGGTGATCATTACCGCGCCCGGCGAAGCGGACATCATGATTGTGCTTGGCGTTAACGAAGAGCGGTTTAATCCAGAAGAGCATTTTTTAATTTCCAACGCCTCCTGTACCACCAATGCTCTGGCCCCGGTGGTCAAGGTGTTGCATGATAAATTCGGAGTGCGTAAAGGCTTGATGAATACAACCCACTCATATACCAACGACCAGGTGCTTCTGGATCTGCCCCACCCCGACCTGCGGCGGGCCCGGGCTGCGGCGCTCTCCATGATTCCCACTTCCACCGGGGCGGCCAAGGCGGTAGGTTTGGTCCTCCCCGAGCTGAAAGGAAAAATCGATGGATTTTCTGTACGGGTGCCCACGGCAAGCGTCTCGCTCGTGGACCTGGTTACCGAACTGGAGCAGGAAGTCACCCCGGCGAAAGTTAATGAGGCCTTTCAACAGGCTGCTGCCGGCTCCAAATATCTGGCTTTCAGCGATGAGCCGCTGGTCTCGTCAGATTACAAGGCGAATGCTTACTCTTCCACGGTTGACGGTCTTTCAACCATGGTTGTCGGCGGGAATCTCGTGCGCATTGTGGCCTGGTATGACAATGAATGGGCCTATTCATGCCGCGTGGCAGATCTGGCATCGTTGATTGCCGGGCGTGAATAAAAGAAGGCAATAGCAGCCGGATCAAATCATATAATGAGATGAAGAAGAGAGCGGCTTTTTTCGATTGATCTGCGGCGCCCAGGGCCCGGTGCCGTTTAGATGTAAAGGAGCAGAGTAAATGTGATTGATTTGCACAAGCAAAGCGGTTTGCCAATGCTGTGGGATCCGGCAGCGAAGCAGATCGTCTTCAAGGAAGAGGCGGCCGGAAACGAAGCGCCGCCTCCCGATGTCCGCCGCCGGCAGGATATGCGCGAGGTCCTTTTTGATCGCCAGGCGGCGGATATCGACGAGCTTTATTATATGTACCGGGGGGTGGCCCTGGAACGTGACCGCGACCTGATCAGGCAGAAGGGGCTGCGCTATGATGTTACGGTCATAGTCCCGGGCACCCTGGGATTGGAATACGTCAAAACGGCGGGGCATTACCACCCGGAAAAGCCGGGTACGGGGTTAACCTATCCGGAGGTGTATGAAGTACTGCACGGACGGGCCCACTACCTCCTGCAGCGGCCTCATCCGGAGCATCCCGGACAGCTGGACACGGTTGCTCTCATAGCGGCAAAGCCGGGTGACAAGGTGCTCATCCCGCCTCATTTTGGCCATATCACGATCAATCCCGGAGACGATTACCTGATCATGAGCAACTGGGTGGCTGAAGAATTTTCATCAATATATGAACCAATTCGTGAAGCTGGTGGAGGAGCTTACTTCGAGCTCTATACAGAAGAGGGCTCCGAGTTTATGGCCAACCAGAACTACCGGGTACTTCCCTCTTTACAGCGCTGCCCGGTGACCCCGGTCCCACAGCTAAACCTGATTACCGGCTATCCGCTCTACCGGCTTTTTCAGGAGAACCGGGAGGCCTTAAACTTTTTGACCTACCCCGAAAATTATCTCGCAGTTTTTGAAGGCTATCTCCAGGAGCTGCTGGCCGGTTAACCCGGGTTAAAATGATCTTTATTTTCAGGAGCCTCACCTTTCCGGTGCGGCTCCTTTGTTTTGGGCCGGTTTTAGGGTCTGTCTGCCTTCAGCCGCACCTTGTCAAGGGATGAAGAATGATATAATCTACTAATAAAGATCGGAGGAGGTCGTTTGCATGGGGATAGAGAGAACCTATGAAGAGATCAATCAAAAAATCCGCAGCGGCAAGGCGGTTGTCCTGACTGCCGAAGAGGTGCTGGAGCTGGTTGCCGAAAAGGGGGTCGCCGGGGCGGCAAAAAGAGTGGATGTCGTCACCACGGGTACCTTCGGGCCGATGTGCTCCTCCGGCCTCTTTCTGAATTTTGGACATCCGCAGCCGCGGATTAAAATGAACGAAGTATATTTAAACGGGGTCCCGGCTTATGCCGGGGTAGCGGCGGTAGACGCCTACCTGGGAGCCACCGCCCTGCCCCCGGGCGATCCCCGAAACCGGAACCACCCCGGGGAATTTCGTTACGGAGGCGGGCACGTGATCGAGGACCTGGTGGCGGGGAAAGAGATCCGGCTGGAGGCTTTCGGTTATGGCACCGATTGCTACCCCTTGAAAAAGATCGAAACCACCTTTCGCCTATCCGAAATCAACGAGGCCACTCTCCACAACCCGCGCAACGCTTACCAGAACTACAATGTTGCGGTCAATCTGGGCAAAAAGACGATCTACACCTATATGGGGATATTGAAGCCGCGGCTGGGCAATGCCAACTACAGCTCCGCGGGGCAGCTAAGCCCCCTGTTGAACGATCCGCTGCTGAAGACGATCGGCATCGGTACGCGCATCTTTCTTGGCGGCGGCGTCGGCTATGTGGCCTGGCACGGCACCCAGCACAACCCCTCGGTGGAGCGGGGGGATAACGGAGTTCCGAAAACCTCGGCGGCTACGATCGCCGTGACCGGCGATCTGAAGCAGATGCACCGGCGCTGGCTGCGAGGCCTTAGCTTTCTCGGCTACGGCGCCACCCTGCAGGTGGGGTTAGGTATACCGATCCCCATTCTCAACGAGGAGATCATGTCATACTGCGCTGTCAGGGATGAGGAGATCTTCGCCCCGGTGGTGGACTACTCCCGGGACTATCCCTATCGTGAGGGCGGTAATTTGGGCCTGGTCAGCTATGCCGAGTTGAAAAGCGGCACGGTGAAGATTCGGGACAGTCAGGTTCCGGCGGCATCACTTTCCAGCTATGCCGGGGCCGGGGAGATCGCCCGCACGCTGAAAGAATGGATCACCGCCGGTGAATTTACCCTGACCCGCCCGGCGGCGCCCCTGCCGTCGGTGGAGGCGGGGATCAAACTTCAGGCGCTGCCCCAACGGAAACCCGATGAAGGAGGTTTTTAAATGACAGTCAAGCAGAAGCTGGTATTTCGCTTTCCGCCGTCTGCGGTTGAGCAGCCCTTCATCTACCGCCTGGTCAAAGATTTTAACCTGATGGTCAATATTCTCCGCGCTGATATCAACCCGGAAAAAGAGGGCCGCCTCATGCTAGAATTGAGCGGCGCCGAGCCCGATTACCGCCGCGCCATCGAGTGGCTGCAGGAGCAGGGGCTGCGCATACTGAATTTGAAGCAGCAGATCATCTGGAAAGAGGATCGCTGCACGCACTGCGGCGCCTGCAGCGTGATCTGCCCCTCCGGGGCTCTCGGGTTAAGCCGCCCCGAAATGACGGTGCGCTTTGACGAGGGTAAATGCATTGTCTGCGAGCTTTGCTTGAAGGCATGTCCCGCCCGGGCGATGGAGACGCTGCTGGAAAACGCCACATGAGCGCGCGGCGCCTTTACCGGCGTACGGCCGGCAGCGGGCGCTTTAAAACATTTACCGTAACGGTAAAAGAGAGCGATCTTTGGATTGCCGTGCCCCGAAAAAGTTTTAGCGCGTCGCTGCCCGGGCAGATCGAGCAGTTGGTCTGGCGGACCCGGAGGCAGCTGGAATCCTACATCGCCGCTCACCCCGACTTTGCCGTTACCCTGGAGCCCTACCTGGTGAAAGAACCGGCTCCGGGGATTGTTCTGGAGATGGCCCGCGCCGGAAATCTTGCCGGGGTCGGGCCGATGGCGGCGGTGGCGGGAGCCCTGGCGGAAATTGTCGGACGGTGGCTGCTGCGGGAACGGGCCGAGGTTGTTGTCGAAAACGGCGGCGATATCTTCATGAATATTGTCGAAGCGGTAAACGTGGCGATTCTTGCCGGAAAATCTCCCTTGAGCGGAAAGATCGCCCTTCTTGTCGAACCGGGAGAACAGCCACAGGGTATCTCAACCGCTTCGGGTAATGTAGGCCATTCCTACAGCAAGGGCCGGGCAGACGCCGCGGTGGTCCTGGCTCCCTCCGCCGCCCTGGCCGATGCGGCGGCCACGGCTGTCGGCAACCTGGTGCAAACCCCCGTCGACCTGGAGCGGGCGCTCAACCTGGCCCGCAGTATTGAGGGGGTTACCGGCGCGGTGGTGATATGCGGGGAGAAGATGGCGCTCTGGGGGCAGGTCCAAATTCAGCCGCTTGAGTCAAGTGAGTCAAGGGGACGGTGACTTTGACTCACTTAATCCCTTCCTTATCACCCCGAGCCCTTCCCTGTCATCCTGAGCGCAGCGAAGGATCTCAATAACGGGTGAATGCAAAAGAAATACAAATCTTAGCGGGCTGCTATGTTTGGGCCTGCGAAAATATGGGCAGGCGAAAATACTTGAGCATGAGCCCGCTTTCGGTTATAATATGTTTGCCCGGTGCCGGCATAGCTC
>CAZPET010000040.1:0-9999 GCA_964585625.1 uncultured Syntrophomonadaceae bacterium | reverse complement strand
TATTCTATCCCCTTGCGGCCGGGAACACCGTTGTTGTAATGATGCTTGATCATCAGCACTTCGCTGACCATGTCCGCCCGTTTGATCAGCTCCGGTGAAGCCCCCCGCCCGGTCAGGACCAGGTTGACCCCGGGCGGTTTCTGCTCCAAAAGACTAAAGAGATCCGCTTCCGGGATCAGTCCGTAATCAACGGCCACATTGATCTCATCGAGCACAACCAGGTCATACTCGCCGCTCTTGATGGCCCTGCCGGCCCGGGCGAAACCCTCGCGGGCCAGCTCAATGTCGACCGGATCCGGATTCTCCCGGTTGACAAAGGTGTCCCTTCCCGCCCGGTCAACGGTGAGGCGGGGCAGCTTCTCTGCGGCCAGGAATTCACCGTAATCGCGCCCCTTCATGAAATGAATCATGTAGACATGGAAACCGTGTCCCAGGGCACGCAGAGCCTGCCCCACTGCCGCGGTAGTCTTCCCCTTGCCGTCGCCGGTATAGACCATCACCAGGCCTTTATCTGTCGCTTCAGTCATGCTTCGTCTCCTGCCCCTTTCTACTTGCTGAAAATATCTTCGTGGTCTGTCAAGCAACCTTTACAGAACTATGGAAGTTGCTGATTATCCTTGCAGCAGGTAACGCGCTATGACCATGCGCTGTGCTTCACTGGTCCCCTCGTAGATCTCGGTGATCTTGGCATCGCGCATGAAGCGCTCCACCGGGTAATCCCGGGTATAGCCGTAACCCCCGAAGATCTGGACCGCGTTGGTGGTGATCTCCATCGCCGCTTCCGAAGCAAAAAGCTTCGCCATGGCCGATGCTTTACCGTACGGCAGACCCTGGCTCTCGAGAAAAGCGGCCTGGTAGGTCAGCAGGCGCGCGGCTTCCACCTTCGTGGCCATATCCGCAAGCATAAACGAGATCGCCTGGAACCTCGCAATGGGCTGGCCGAACTGCTCCCTGCTTTGCGAGTAGGCCACAGCCTCTTCCAGGGCCCCCTGGGCGATCCCGACTGCCTGGGCGGCGATGCCGTTGCGGCCGCCGTCGAGGGTGCTCAGGGCAATTTTGAATCCTTCGCCCTCCTTGCCGAGCAGGTTCTCCCGGGGAATCCGGCAGTCTTCAAAGATAAGCTCCAGTGTTGGCGAGGAGCGCAGTCCCATCTTCTTTTCCTTTTTGCCGAAGGAGAAACCGGGAGTACCCTTCTCCACGATGAAGGCGCTCATGCCCCGGGCTTTCTTCTCCGGGTCGGTCATGGCAAAGACAATGTAGATCTCGGCTTCGCCGGCGTTGGTGATGAAGATCTTGGTCCCGTTGAGCAGATAGCTGTCCCCGTCAAGCTTCGCCGTGGCCTGGGCCGCACCCGCATCGGTACCGGCGGTGGTCTCGGTCAGGGCAAAGGCGCCCAGCTTCTCGCCAAGGGCCAGCGGCTCCAGGTAATTTTTCTTCTGCTCTTCATTGCCGTACTTGAAGATAGGCCAGCTCGCCAGCGAGATATGCGCTGAGAGGGTCGTCCCGGTAGAGGCGTCGACCCGCGAAAGCTCTTCAACTGCGATGATATAGCTTATAAAATCACTTTCTGCTCCGCCGTATTCTTCCGGCCAGGGGATCCCGGTCAGTCCCAGTTGCCCCATCTTGTCGAAGATCTCACGGGAGAAGGTCTCTGTTTCATCCCTCTCTTCGGCGCTGGGCTGAACCTCTTTTTCAGCAAAGTCCCGGACCATTTTTCGCGTCATCTCTTGTTCGTCTGTAAGGACAAAGTTCATTTTACCTGCCTCCTAGCTATTAAATTTTGTATGGCTAAGCAGCTCCCGCGCAATGATCAGGCGCTGGATCTGATTGCTCCCTTCGTAAATCTGGGTCACCTTGGCATCGCAGAAGTAACGCGCCACCGGGTTATCCGCGCCGGCCCCGGCCAGGTTCCACAGGTCGAGGCAGCGGGTGGCGGTGGCAACCGCCAGGTCGGTAGCGAAAAGCTTCGCCATGGAGGCCTCCCTGGTGCAGGAAATACCGGCGTCTTTGAGCAGCGCGGCGCGGTATACCAGCAGGCGGGCCGCCTCCAGCCTGGTATAGAGGGAGGCCAGGGTAAAGCCGGTGCCCTGGCCCGGAGCGGCGCTGCGATCTGTGCGGGAGGATCCCAGGTGCGCAATCGTTTCTTCAAGGGCGGCGCGGGCCAGGCCCAGGCCCTGGGCGGCGATGCCGACACGTCCGCCGTCGAGAAGGGACATGGCGATGGCAAAGCCCTCTCCCTCGGCGCCGAGGCGGTTCTTTTCGGGAACCGTGGCGTCGCTTAAGCGCAGCTCGGTGGTTACCGAGCCGTGCAGCCCCATCTTCCTTTCCGGCGGCCCGATCTCCAGTCCCGGGGTTCCTTTTTCCACGAGAAAGGCGCTGATCCCCTTCCTTCCCTTGGCCGGATCGGTCAGGGCAAAGACGGTGTAGAGATCGGCCTCGCCGCCGCTGGTAATAAAAAGCTTGGTCCCGTTCAAAATGTAGCCGCCTTCCGGTGCGCGCCGGGCGGTCATGCGCAGGGCGGCGGCATCGGAGCCGGCCTCCGCCTCGGTGAGAGCGAAGGCGCCCAGCAGCGAGCCGCCGGCCAATCCGGCCAGGTAGCGCTTCTTCTGGGCGGCGGTGCCGAAATAGAGCAGCGGGAAGCTGCCCACCGAGGTATGCACCGCCAGAATGACCCCGGTGGAGGCGCAGACCCGCGAGATCTCTTCGATCAGCAGGATGTAGGTTAAAAAGTCTTCTCCCCGGCCGCCCCATTCCGCCGGGATAGGCAGCCCCATGTACCCGCGTCGGGCTGCTTTCCGGACATTGTCGCGGGCGAAGCCGCCGCTGCCCGGAGCCAGCTCTTCACGAGCGAAGGCGCGGAATTCATCCCGGCGGGCCAGGTGTTTGGCCGACAATAAAAAGTCCATCTTTGATCTCCCCGCGGGCGAACAAAGTTCGCCCCTTGGTTTCTCATGATCATGTATTGACGCGGATGACCGTGGCCTCGCCCTGGGCGGCGCCGCTGCAGATCGCCGCCAGGCCGTAACCGCCGCCGCGCCGCCGCAGTTCAGCAACCAGGGTCATCAAAATGCGGGCTCCGCTGGCTCCGATGGGATGCCCCAGGGCCACGGCCCCGCCGTTTACATTAACCTTATCCTCGTCCCAGCCGCCCAACTTGATGCAGGTCAGCGGCACCGCGGCGAAAGCCTCGTTCACCTCGATCAGGTCCATCTGCTCCGCCGCCAGCCCCGCCTTCTGCAGCGCCAGGACAGCCGCGGCATGCGGTACCGTGGCAATATATTGCGGCTCCAGCGAGGCGCAGCCGAAGGAGAGAATCTCGGCCAGCGGCTTGAGCCCCCATTCACGCGCCCGGTCAGCTGAAGCCAGGACCAGCGCCGTCGCCCCGTCGCTGATCGGGGGAGCATTCCCCGCTGTGATCAGACCGTCCGGCTCGAAAGCCGGCGGCAGTCCGGCCAGCTTCTCCAGGTTGCTGTCGCGGCGCGGCAGCTCGTCCCGCTCGACAAGGAGCGGCTCTCCCTTCCGCTGCGGCACGCTCACCGGCACGATCTCTTCATCAAAGAGGCCCCGGTCCATTGCCGCCACGGCGCGCTGCTGGCTGCGCAGCGCCCATCTATCCATGGCCTCGCGGGTGATCCCGTATTCGGATGCGGGAATCCTGCCGCCGTGCACCCCCATATGGACATTATGGAAGGGGCACCAGAGGCCGTCCCTGATCATCCCGTCGATCACCGGCGCGTCGCCCATGCGCAGGCCATCCCTGGCTCGCGGCAGCAGGTAGGGGACAGCGCTCATGTTCTCCATTCCCCCGGCCGCAACGATCTCCGCCTCGCCGCTGCGGATGAGCAGATCGCCCAGGTTGACCGCCCGCAGGCTGGAAGCGCAAACCTTGTTGACCGTATCGGAGGGCACCTCGGGAGGCAGGCCGGCCTTTATCGTCGCCTGGCGGGAAGGGATCTGCCCCGCTCCCGCCTGGATGACCATCCCCAGGAGGACGTTGTCCACATGTTCACCGGATACGCCGGCCCGGTCCAGCGCCCCGCGAAGAGCCGCGGCGCCCAGGTTAACCGCGGGTATCTCCCGCAGCGAACCCTGGAAACGGCCGAACGGAGTCCGGGCAAACCCGACAATTACAGTTTGCGACATTTTCCACCTCGCATGAATATTCTTGTTCAGACCGCCCGATTCCTGCTCAGATAAGCCGAAGCTGATTATACAATATAGCTAGGAGCGGCCGATAATATAGCGGTAAGGATCCACCTTTTCACGCAATATCTGCAGCTCTTTTTCTACCGGCGGCTTGCTTTCCACCAGGTCCGGTGACCAGAGCAGCTCGAAGCCGGTATTTTCCACGATCTTCTCCCTGGTCACCCCCGGGTGAATGCTCTCCACCTGCATCCGCTTCGTCTCCTCATCGAAACCGAGCACACAGAGATCGGTGATCACCTTGTAGGGCCCCCCGCCCGGAGGCAGTCCGGCGGCCTCGCGGGCCCCCTTTCCGGTGAGATATCCGGGTGAGGTGATGAAATTGATCTTGTTGGTAAACCGGCGCGCGTCCTGGACCGTGATCACCATGATCCGCCAGCAGAACGAAGCAAGGTCGCAGGCCCCGCCGCTTCCCGGCAAGCGCACCTTTGGTCTCTCGTAATCAACACCGATCATGGTCGAGTTAATATTGCCGTACATATCGATCTGGGCGCCGCCCAGGAAGGTGTAGTCAACCATCCCCCGCTGGCAGTTCTCCATGATCTCGGGCATGCTTCCGGCGGCCAGGCCGCGGTAGAAAGTGCGCGAGTCACCCACCGAGATCGGCATTGACGGCAGCTGCGGCCCCATCCCCCCCGCCTCGAACATGATCATCAGGTTGGGCGCGTAAAGGCTCTGCGCCAGCATCGCCGCGGCGCAGGGAGCCCCAGTTCCCACGACGACGGTACGGTTGTCCTCCAGTAAACGCGAAGCAAGGCAGATCATCAGCTCCATGCGGTTGTAATCCATTTTCGATTCAGCCCCCCCTGAAATTTATTTTTCAACCAGAACTTCCTGCTGCCGCAGCTCGGTCATCCGCTTCAGACCGCCGTTCAGCTGGATGTAACTCCAGAAATCGTCAACCCCGTAGATATTGCGCTCCAGGAATTCGGCCAGCTGCTCCGGATCCTGCTCCACGCGCAGCCATTCCTGAAGATGCGACTCGTCGCTGTAATATTCATAGGGCATGTTGGCCGGGTACGATCCGTAGGGCACCTCGATAAGAGCATCGACCAGGTAATAAGGGATCGCCGTGCGGTCCGGTTGGCGGCGGATTATATCTTCGGGCACCAGCCGCTCGGTGGTGACGATCAGGTGTTTCGCCGCCCGGGCCAGGTCGTAGTCCGAGACCATGATCCCGTCAATCTGGCAGTTCCCGTAGACATCGGCGCGGTGCACATGGATCAGGGCCACATCGGGAAACAGCGCTGGCACCGCCAGGTATTTCTTCCCGGTAAAAGGGCACTCCATCTCCACGGCGGCGCTGTGCTTGACCGTATCTGTGCCGAACATCGTCCGCGTGGGGACAAACGATACCCCCATTGCCGCCGCCTTGTAGCGCCAGGCCAGGGCCGCGTTGGTCCACTCGGTCACCTCGACCTCACCGCTTTCGATCGCCTCCCGGGAGCGGCGGGAAAGGCCCCGCGCCTCCAGCCCGATGATATAGGCGATATCGCAGCGGTTGATACAGCGCCCGGCGGCAAGAATCTGAAAATCGTGGGTGGCGGTATGGCCGGCAAGCCCCAGGTTCTTCTTCCGCTGCCGCGCGATCTCGTGCAGCAGGGCGGCGGGAATGCGGGTTCCGCCGAAGCCCCCCACAGAAATGTAATCGCCGTCATGAACCAGGCGGGCGACCGCCTCCTTTACCGTGGTTGTTTTGTCCACCTTTTCGCGGGATTTACCGCGAAAAAAGGCCCTCGCCTCATCCGCGTCTGGATTGGTGAAAAGCCTTCTGTTGCCGGCGGGTTCGTAAACTACCTGCCGCTTGCCGGTAAGCGCATAATTTGTTTGATCCAAATTGATCCCCCCTCCATGGTTTTAAGGGCCTTTTATTGATTATGCTAACAATTGATAATAAAATCAATTGTAGCTATTATTTTATCACAAAAAGGCCCTTTGGGGGATAGAAAGATGGATGGAATTTATTTCTGGAGGGCGCGGTGCCCGATATCCCGGCGGTAGTAGCAGCCTTCAAATTCGATCTGTGCCGCCGCCCGGTAAGCGTTCTGCAGCGCAGCCGGAAGTTTACCGGCCCAGGAGGTCACGCCGAGAACCCGTCCGCCGGCGGTAACGATGCGGCCGCTGCCGTCAAAAGCCGTTCCGGCATGGAAGAGGGCCAGCCCCTCCTCCCCGCCGGCGGTGCTGCCGGTAGAAAGTGCGGCCTGCTCAAGGCCCCTGATCACCTTTCCTGTTTCATAGGGTCCCGGATAGCCGCCGGAGGCGAGGACCACGCAGGCGGCGGAGCCGTCGCGCCACCGGATATCCAGATCCGGCGCCGCCTCTTCAAGGCGCCCTTCAGCCGTGGCCAGCAGCAGCGGGAGCAGGTCGGAACGCAGAAGCGGGAGCAGGACCTGCGTTTCGGGATCGCCGAAGCGGACGTTGAACTCAAGCAGGTTTAACTCGCCGCCGCTGACCATCAGGCCGGCATAGATCACTCCGCGGTAATCGATCCCCTCCGCCTCCAGGCCGGCCAGGAAGGGGCGGAAGACGGCGCGCTCGACCTCGCGGGCCAGCTCCTTCGTCAGCAGCGGAGCCGGGGCGTAGGCGCCCATGCCCCCCGTGTTCGGGCCGCTGTCGCCTTCGCCGATGGCCTTGTGATCCTGCGCCGACGGGAGCATAACCAGCTCCCTGCCGTCGGTAACGGCGAGCACGGAGAGCTCTTCGCCGTGGAGGCAATCTTCGATCAGCACCCGCTCACCGGCATCACCGAAAGCTTTCTCGATCATCATCTCGCGGAGGGCCTCCGCGGCAGCGGCGCTTTCCCGGGCCACGGTCACCCCCTTGCCGGCGGCGAGGCCGTCAGCCTTGACCACAACCGGCCTGCCTTCGTAATGTTTCTCCAGGTGGCGCAGGGCGGCTTCATAATCATTGAACACGGCGAAACCGGCCGTGGGGATGCCCCAGCGGACCATCCGCTCTTTCGCCCAGACCTTGCTCCATTCCAGGCGGGCGCCCTCGCGCCCGGGCCCAAAGACCTTAAGGCCCGCCCTGCGGAACCGGTCGGCCAGGCCCGCCGCCAGGGGCGCCTCCGGACCGACCACCGTCAGATCGATCTTCTCTTTGAACGCAAACTCCTGCAGCGCGCCGGTATCAACGGCGGACAGGTCCACACACTCGGCCACCGCGGCGATACCGGCATTGCCCGGAGCACAGTAGAGCCTGCTCAGAAGCGGGCTTTGCGCCAGTTTCCAGGCCAGGGTATGCTCCCGGCCGCCTCCCCCGATAATCAATACCCGCACCGGTTCCTCTCTCCCTTCTCAGATCAGGTTCAGTGTTTAAAATAGCGCCGCCCGGTAAAGACCATGGCGATACCATGGCGGTTGCAGGCCTCGATCGAGGCGCTGTCTTTGAGCGAGCCGCCCGGCTGGACAATGGCCGTCACCCCCGCCGCCGCGGCCACTTCCACGGTATCGGGGAAGGGGAAAAAGGCGTCGGAGCCCAACGCCGCGCCGGCGGCCTTCTCTCCGGCCTGCTCCAGGGCGATGCGGGCCGCGCCGACGCGGTTCATCTGCCCGGCGCCCACCCCGAGAGTGCGCTCACCTTTGGCAATGACGATGGCGTTCGACTTGACATGCTTGACCACCTTCTGGGCAAAGGCCAGATCGCACCATTCACTTTCGGTAGGCGCCCTTCCGGTGACCACCTTACTCCGCGAAAGGTCGACCGGCTCCCGGTCCACGGTCTGCAGGAGCAGGCCGCCGGAAACCTTTTTCAGATCGAGGCCGCGCCCCTCCTCTTTACCGGCCGGAGCCATCTCCAGAAGGCGGATCTCCTTTTTCATCCTGAAGATCTCCAGCGCCTCCAGGGCAAAGGAAGGAGCGGCGACCACTTCCAGAAAGATCTTCACCATCTCCCGGGCCACCGCTTCGCTCACCGGGCGGTTCAGGGCCACGATACCGCCGAAGATGGAAACAGGATCGGCTTCGTAAGCCAGTCTGTAAGCCTCCTCGAGAGTTGCCGCCGATGCCACCCCGCAGGGATTGGTATGTTTCACCGCCACGGCCGTGGGCCCGGCAAACTCGAGCAGCAGCTCCCAGGCCGCATGGAGGTCATTCAAATTGTTGAAGGATAGCTCTTTCCCCTGCAGCTGCCGCGCCGCCGCCAGCCCCTGCCGCTTCCCACCCAGAGCGTAAAACGCCGCTTCCTGCTGCGGGTTTTCCCCGTAGCGCAGGGCTATCACCTTCTGCAGCGGCAGGCTGATCAGCGGCGGAAAGAGCCCCACTTCCGATTCAGGCCGTCTGTTAAGATAGCCGGCTATCAGGGCATCGTAATGCGCCGTATGGGCGAAGGCCTCCGCAGCCAGGCGGTAGCGCGTCTCATCCGAAACGGCTCCTCTTTCCGCCAGCTCGGCGGCTATCTGCCGGTAGCGGGCCGGATTAACCACCACGGCAACGTGGGCAAAGTTTTTTGCGGCGGCGCGGATCATCGCCGGGCCGCCGATATCGATATTTTCCACTGCTTCTTCCAGGCCGGCGCCGGGCCGGGCGATGGTCTCGGCAAAGGGGTAGAGGTTGACCACGAGGAGCTGGATCGGTGAAATATCCTGCTCGGCAAGCTGCTGCCGGTGCTCCTCCAGCTCGAGGCGGGCCAGCAGGCCGCCGTGAATCTTCGGATGCAGTGTTTTCACCCTCCCCCCGAGAATCTCGGGAAAGCCGGTCACCCCGGCCGCTTCGATTACGGGGATCCCGGCGCCGCTGAGAACGCGGGCGGTCCCCCCGGTGGAGATAATCTCCCACCCCAGCGAGTCCAGCTGGCACGCCAGCTCCAGAATTCCGCTTTTGTCGGAGACGCTCAAAAGCGCCCGTTTACGAGAACAATTACTCTGATTCAATGAAGCACCTTCTTCCTTCAACTCTGAGCATATCACGGCAGAAAAGCTGGATTGCCCTTGGATAAAGACGGTATTCCGCGGCATGGATCCGCGCGTGCAGTGTCTCCACGGTATCACCCTGGAGCACCGGGACCGCCTCCTGCAAAATGACCGGTCCCGTATCGAGGCCCTCATCGACGAAGTGAACCGTGCATCCGGACACCTTCACCCCGTAATCGAGTGCTTCACGGACCCCGGATGTGCCTGGAAAAGACGGCAGCAGCGAGGGATGGATATTCATGATCCGCACGGGAAAGGACCTCACCAGGAGCGGCGAGAGGAGGCGCATGAAACCGGCCAGCGCCACCAGGTCGACCCGGGCCTGCTGCAGCTCCACGGCAAGGACCCGGTCATAGTCTTCCCGTCCCCTGAAGTTGCGGGGATCTACATATAGAGCCCGGACCCCGCGGCGGCGGGCCCTTCCCAGCGCCGGCGCCTCCTCCCGGTCGCTGATCACCAGCGCCACCCGGCCGCTGATCTCACCGCGCTCCACCGCCTCCAGGATCGCCTCCAGGTTGGTCCCCTCTCCCGAGGCCAGCACCGCAATTCGCTTCATGTTCCACCTCCCCGTTAGTAAACCGGTGCCAGGCACCAAGTTTACTAACTACATCCTTATATTGACAATGCAGTGCAGTTATGTTAATATTCTTACAAATAGTATTTCGTGGAGGGCTTACACTATGCCCAGAAAACCACGTATTCATTTTCCAGGAGCTATTTATCATGTAATCACCAGAGGAAACAACCAGGACACCATTTTCGCCGGGAAAAAAGACAAACATTACTACCTGGAAAAACTAAAAGAGTTCAGCCGCAAATTTTACTTTGACCTTCTTATCTATGCAATTATGGACAACCATTCTCACTTCGTTATTCAGATTGCGAAC
>CAZPET010000039.1:0-10188 GCA_964585625.1 uncultured Syntrophomonadaceae bacterium | reverse complement strand
CTCCCTCTCAGGCAAATTGTACTTGATAATCTTTCGACTACAGCTGGAAAATTCCTGCCTTCAAAATTGAACATTCAGAATTGTTATAGCCTTGATGGGGGTTGTTCCCCGGGAGGGCATTGATCTGGAAGCCGGGCCCGGGTGTTGTAGAATCAAGCAAGCTGCGGCTTCCGCCTGGTAATCGGAGAAAAACCCGGGCCTTGGTACGGCAGTGGCGGCTGCAGTTAATATCAGCCGCCTGAATTGAAACTTTGTTTTTTCGCTCTGGCTGGAAACAGGGGAATCATAGTACGGTGTTGACTTCGCTGATCTTGCCGCCGGTGCGCTTGAAATATTTTTTCAGCTGTTTTTTCTGTTCTGGATCGGCCTCCGAGAGGATGTCGCGATCGACCCGTAACATTTTCTCCATCTTGTCAAGCGTGCGGGTAAGGCCGCGGTACCACAGATCGATATGATATGCGCCGGCCTGACCGCTGCCCAGGACAAAAAGGGATAACTCTTCTTTATTTACCTGGTAGAAATTTTTACGGTTCTCGACAATCAGGTCAATTGCTTTCTTCTGTTGAGCGGGTGTGAGCGCCTCAAGCAGATCGGAGAGCATCTTGATATCGGCAAGATGGTATCTCTTGATCTCCCCCGACTTGAAATCCTTGATCAGTTTTTTCGAGGCTTCCCTGGATAGGCCCAACTCCCTGATGCTCTCTTCGACTGATTTGGCCCGCCCTTTTCTCTCCTGTTCAACGACCAGTCTATATTGAAAGCTGCCTTCCCGGGTTAGAACGACACTCTTTGTGGCGGCCGGTGTTTTTTTGATTGCCTCATCGGTAAAAACGCTTTTGCAGTATTCCACCAACCGGGCCTTCTCATCATCTTCCAGCGTCTTTACGTCTTCGATCGTCAAATTTTTACCGTTTTTGTTCATCTCCGGACCCCTCCTCTAGGATCAGCCTATGATCCGGCGGGGTTGTCTTATGCCCGGTAGTTCCAAGGCAAGACAAAAAAGGGTAATAATGCTGCGGGCATGTTCATATTGATAATTCGAGATATTTACAAGTATCCGATCGTTCAATACAAATACGTCGGATGTTTCAAAGGAGGTGAAGAGGATGCTTCGTTTACTGCAGCGGCTTTTCAGCGATGAGGCCGGGCAAGGCCTGGCCGAATATGCGCTGATTATCGCCCTTATAGCCCTGGTGGTTATTGCTACCCTTGCCCTGTTAGGTGAGCAGATCAGGGACATCTTTGATGCAATTAAAGAAAAATTAGTAGTACCAACAACAGGTAATACATAAACATATTTTAAATCAGTAATGCAGGGCATTTTCCGGTTTTTCCGAATTCAAGCCCGCCCGGCACGCTTTACCGCCGGGCCTGCGGACAGGTTGGCACATGGGCCGGGCCGGGCTTCTTTTCCATTAAAATCAGTGCAGAGGAGCAACGGATCCGTGGAGCTGACTTTAAATGATTATATCCTGCTGCTATTGCTATTCTCGGCGGCAATCTTCGATCTGACCCGGAAAAAAATTCCGAATTTCATTACCCTGCCCGTAATCGGGTGGGGTTTGATCACATCTGCCCTTGCAGGCGGCCTCAAGGGTTTTTTCTTTAGCTCCAGCGGGCTCCTGCTGGGGCTGGGGATCCTGGTGATCCCCTTTGCCCTGGGAGGTATCGGCGGCGGAGATGTCAAGCTGCTCGGCGCGGTCGGCGCTTTGCAGGGCGCGCACTTTCTCTTCCGGGCGGCGCTCGCCGGGGCCCTCTGCGGGGGGGCGCTGGCGCTGCTTTACCTGCTGGCCGGCGGGCAGCTGCAGCGCTCCCTTTACCGGATCTGCACTCTGATCAGATGGCCGGCCCTCTCCGGTTACAGCCTGGGGAGCACAGCGCACCGGGCGGATTCTTTTTCCCCGGTAGACGGGAAAGCCGGCGGGCCGGTGGCCGTCCCCTACGGTTTGGCCATAGCCCTGGGAACGCTTGCCGCCTGGAGCGGCCTGTTTTGGTTGTAAAAGGTATCTTTATTTTCAACCTGGTATGTCCCCAGGTAAAACCGGGATGCGGCAGTGATCCATGAAGGAGGTTGAAGGCGCTGCGGGCTTTTATCGGGATGCTCGGAAATAATGAAAGAGGGCAGGCCCTGGTCGAGTTTGCCCTGGTGATCATTCCCCTGATGCTGCTCGTCCTCGGTATAGTTGAATTCGGGTGGCTGCTGAACGGCCAGATCACGGTGACCAGTTCAGCCCGCGAGGGGGCCCGGTTGGCCGCAGTTTCCGGGACCCGCGCCCAGGTGGAGAGCGCCGTGACCGATCACCTGGCCGGAAGCGGTATTGTCATTGAGAATATCGCCATAGAGACCGACGAAGTAGCAGATACAGTCACCGTAACCGTGAGGGGTGTAATCGAGCCCCTGGTCGGTTTTTTTGTGCGCGGCGCCGTGCCGCTCTCCGCTGCGGCGGTGATGCGGTGGGAATAACTTTCTGGTGAAGGAGCTCAACAGGATGAAAGATCAAAGGGGAGCCGTGCTGGTCTGGATACTCCCGGCCCTGGTTGTTCTTTTTGGTATCGCCGCCCTGGTGATCGATGCAGGCAGTCTCTATGTCGACCGGCGGAGGATGGTTACCGCCGCCGATGCCGCCGCCCTGGCCGGGGCGCAGGAGATGGTCTTGAGCGGCAGCGAAGCCCTGGCCGCAGCCGCGGCCGAGGAGTATGCCGCCGCCAACGGGGCTGATTTTACCGGCAATACCGGTGTCCGGAGAATCGATTACCGGGACAAAGAGGTCGAGGCGTTCGCCGTAACTGCCGGCTGCAGCTCAAAGCTGTATTTTGCCGGGGTGCTGGGGATTACCTGGTCCGAGGTTTCCGCCGCGGCCGCGGCGACCTGGGGATATCCCATCCGCTACGGAAATATCCTGCCCATATTTTATATTCTTTCTGAAGGAGATACGCTTCCCGAAGGGGAGCAGCTGCTGCTCTGGGATGAGCTGGCGCCCGGAAACTGGGGTTTTCTCGATTTGGGGTCGGGGATGAAGACGATCAGGGAGATCCTGGCAGGCGCCCCCTGCAACCTGGTGGTGGAGGTGGGCGAAACCATCCAGGAGGATACAAAGCCGGGGAATGCCCAATCGAGAATTGACGCGGTGGAGGAGCGGATGCAGGCTGCGGCAGATCCCGAATCCGGGGTCAGCATGACCGGGGTGATCCCGATTGTTCGGGAAATTGAAGGCCAGGGGAAGACCCCTGTTGAGATTGTCGGTTTCGCGCCGTACGAGATCGTGGATATCATCACTGAGGTGACCAAGGAGGAACCTGACCTCTGGTACGGCCGCGGTTCGATCTACGCGCATCTTGATCACCCCCCCAAATTGTACGGAGGCTATGCCAAGCACAAGGATGTGGATGACAATTATCCCAAAGGGACCATCATCGGCTGCTTTATCATGAAGAAGTTTATCCCGGCCTCTCATTTTGACGAGATCTCCCAGGATCCGGTTTATGATTTCGGTCTCTACATGACCCGCCTGATCCGATAGGTATATGACAATGGGAAATATTGCATGGTGCCAACCACATGGAAAGGAGTGACAGAGGATGAAGAGCAGCTGGCGCCTCCTGGCGGTGGCGATTATCCTCGGTCTGGTTTCGGTTATCGCCCTGAATTATTACCTGCGCAGCGCACGCAGCGGTGCTTTCGATAAAACCGATCAGCAGGAGGTTGTCGTGGCCAAAATGACCATTCCGCAGCACAGCAAAATAACCGGTGACATGCTTGAATCGAGGGCGCTGCCGGCGGGAGCGATGCATCCCGATGCCTTGACCAGCAGCACCGCCGCTGTCGGCGGTATTGCCCGGACAGAGATCATCGAAGGAGAACAGCTTCTGGCCGGCCGCATTTTTACCGGGGGGAGCCGGGCCACTCTCTCCTATCGCATTCCTGAAAATATGCGGGCAATTGCCATCCCGGTCAACGAGGTCACCGGGATCGGAGGCTATCTTTCTGCCGGAGACAGGGTGGACCTGCTGGTAACTTACGAGACCAGTGAAATAACGGACAGTACAGTTACCTATACCGTTTTTCAGGATATCGTCGTGCTGGCGGCTGGGGATTCGCCGCTGGAGCAAGAAACCCAGGAAAAGCGGGTCGGGGCTACGGTTACCCTCGCGGTGACTCCGGCCCAGGCAGAGGTGATCGCCTTCGCCTATCTAAACGGCACCTTCCACCTGGCCCTGCGCTCGCCGGGCGACAACTTGAAGGTGGACCTGGACCATTACGGTCCGGACAATTTTGCCGGCTTTAGAGAGAGGTGAGAGCAGTTGGAAAAAGTTAAGGTTGTTGTGGCGGTACAGCAGGGTGAGATCCGCAACGCGGTGGCGGAGGTTCTGGGCAATGTGGAATATTTGATCTTCAAGGGGGAGGCCGGTTCGGCAGAGGAAGCCCTCACGCTCGTTGAAAGGAGCGGCGCGGACGTGGTCTTGATCGAGGCGGCGCTGCCCGGGGACGGTTACAGGTTGGCCGAGGATATCGCCGGATGCTGTCCGGGAACGGCGATGGTGCTTCTGGAAAGGGAACTCAAAGAAGAGTCCATGCGCAAAGCTCTTTTTTCCGGGGCGCGGGATGTGGTGATCTATCCCTTTACCCCCGCCAGGTTGGTTGACGCGCTCTACCGCAGCTATCAGAGCGAGAAGAAAATCGGCTCGGCCCGGCGCTCGCAATCCGGAAACAGGGATAAATTCAAACGAGCCGAAACCTTCGTCTTTTACAGCGGCAAGGGCGGTGTAGGAAAGACATTTCTGGCGACAAATCTTGCGGTAGCCCTGGCACAAAACGAAAAAGTAAGAGTGGCCCTGGTGGATCTCGATCTTGATTTTGGCAGCGCTGCGCTGGCTCTGGATCTAAAACCTCACCATACAATTGGTGACGTGATCAACGAGATCGGGAATCTGGATCGTGATTTGATGGAGAGCTTCCTGCTGCCTCACCCTTCAGGGGTCAGGCTGCTGGCGGCGTATACACAGCCGCGCATTAAGGACCTGGTCGATGCTTCCCATATCGAGTTGATCCTGATGGTGCTGCAGGGCTTCTTTGATTACCTGATCGTTGATCTGCCGGGCCGTTTTAACAGCATTCTCGATCCGGCCTTCAAAATTTGCGACACCCTCTTCCTGGTTACCACACCCGAGATTGCGGCCATCCGTAATCTGAAATCCTGTCTCGGCGCTCTCGAGTCGCTGAATTTCCCCGGAAATAAGATCAAGCTGCTGCTGAACAAGGCCGGTCTATCGGGAGAAATCAGGCCCAAAGATATTGAGACCACTTTAAACAGGAAGCTCGAAGGCATTTTCCCGGTGGATCACAAAACCGTGACCGCTTCGCTAAACAGGGGTGTTCCCGTGACCCGGCTCTTCCCCCGGGCCCGGATCAGCTCCGCCATTTTAGAGATGGCCGGCCAGGTTTGCGTTGATGGCGATGACGCCAGGGTGCGCCCGGAGCATGAGGTAAAGCGGCGCGCGGGCGCAAGAAAGGCTGGTAAATACGATGGTTTTCAATGAACCGTTGAGCGGAACCGCCGCTGAGAAGCAGAGAGAGCTGGAGAAAATTGCTCTTGAAACACTGCATTCGGTGATCGAAAGTTCCGGCGGATCGGTGGCTCCGGAAAAAATGAGCGCATCCCGTAAAAGAATATTTTTTGAGCAGATCGGTGAAACCCTGAACCGGGTGGCGCTTGAACAGGGCAGCCATCTGTCACAGACAGACAAACAGAAGGTGATCAAGTATGTCACCGACGAAATTTTCGGTTACGGCCCGATCAACGCCTTGCTTGAAGATCCCACGATCTCGGAAATCATGGTCAACGGGTGCCGCCAGGTTTACGTGGAGCGCGGCGGCATCCTTTACCGGACAGAGGTGTCTTTCCGGGACGATGCTCATCTGCTGCATACGATCGAGAAAATCATCTCGCCGCTGGGCCGGCGGATTGACGAAAGTTCACCCATGGTCGATGCCCGCCTGCCGGACGGCTCGCGGATCAACGCGATAATCCCCCCCCTGGCGATCAAGGGACCGGTTCTCACCATCCGCAAATTCGCGGTGGAGCCCTTCACCCTGGAGGACCTTATCTCCATGGGCACCCTCACCCAGGCCCTGGCGGCCTTTCTGCAGTCATGCGTAAAGGCGCGCATAAATATAATTGTTTCCGGCGGCGCCGGCAGCGGGAAAACCACCACCCTCAATATCCTTTCGGGGTTTATCCCCAATGCTGAGCGGATCATCACGATTGAGGACGCCGCGGAGCTGCAGCTTCGCCAGGAGCATGTCGTGACCCTGGAAAGCCGGCCGCCAAATATCGAAGGGCGGGGGCGAGTCACCATCCGCGACCTGGTGATCAATTCTTTGCGCATGCGCCCCGACCGGATTATTGTCGGCGAGGTGCGCGGCGGCGAGGCGCTCGATATGCTCCAGGCGATGAATACGGGCCACGACGGTTCCATCTCCACCCTGCACGCCAACAACCCCCGCGATGCGCTCTCCCGCCTGGAGACGATGATGCTGATGGCGGGCATGGATCTGCCGCTGCGCGCGGTACGCGAGCAGATTGCCTCGGCCATTGGCCTGATCATCCACCAGGCCCGCTTTCCGGACGGTTCACGCAAGATCATCAAGGTCAGCGAGGTGGTGGGAATGGAGGGGGAAACCGTTACATTACAGGACATATTTCTATTCCGCCGCAGCGGCATCAGCGTTCAGGGGAAAATTGTCGGATCGCATCATTCCACGGGGATTATCCCCACATTTATCGATCAGCTGCGCGCTTACGGAGAATATATTCCCGCTGAGCTTTTTGAGCCGCCCTCTTCATCTGAAAAAAGCAGAAGGGGGTTCTAACATGTTTCTGCGCCTGCTTATTTTAACCGCTGCCTTTGTTTCTGTTTTCTGCTTCTGTACCGCGCTCTACCGCCTGATCATTGAACCGCGCCGTAATCTGCAGCGGCGGTTGGCGGGTGACACTGCAAGTGGGGGTATTGCGTCCACAGGACCGGGGACAGGAAGGGCTGGCGCCTTCAAGGAGTTCCGGCGTATTCTGGGAAAGGTGGGACAGGCGGTCAGCGGCCGATCTTATATCGAGCGGACCCGGCAAAAACTACTCTACGCCCGGCTCGAGATAACGGCAGAAGAATTTGCCGGGATCTCCCTTCTCTCTGCCGCAGCAGCGCTGCTGTTGGTTTACCTGCTTTTCGGGAGCATCCCGGTGGCTGTCCTGGCGGTTCTTCCCGGCTTTAAGCTTCCCGCACTGGTGGTGGAGGCAAAACGAAGGCGGCGCCTGGAGGCGTTAAACCGGCAGCTCCCCGAGGCGCTGTCGATTATCTCCAACGGGATGCGGGCTGGGTTCAGCTTTATCCAGGCGATCAGCGTGGTCAGTCGCGAAATGGAGCCGCCCATTGCCGACGAGTTCTCCCGGGTGATTCGGGAAAACAGGCTGGGCAAGCCGCTGCCTGAAGCGCTGCAGGATCTGACCGGACGGACAGAGAGCGATGATCTGGAGTTGATGGTGACTGCCCTGCTGATTCAGCGCCAGGTCGGAGGCAACCTCGCGGAAATTCTCGACAATATTTCCGGAACGATTCGCGAAAGGATCAGGATCAAGGGGGAGATCAGAACTCTTACAGCCCAGGGAAGGATCTCTGCTGTTATTGTCAGCATAATACCCCTGGTTGTAGCCTGTGCTGTGCTGCTGATAAACCCGGAATATATCCTGATTCTGTTCCGAGAACCCCTGGGGCTTTTTCTGGTCGGCACAGCTATACTGATGCAGATTGCAGGCATTTTATTGATCCGGAAGATCGTAAACATTGATGTTTAGAAGGTGATCGTTATGATCTGGCTGCTTGATCTTCTATTTTTTGGCACTGCAGTTTCACTGGTTTTGCTGGCGGAGCCCCTCCTTGCGAAAGGGAGAGGGCGGGTGCGAAAAAGGCTGCGGGAGCTTAAAGAAGCCGGTTATCAAGAAGTAACCGGGAAGGAGCCGCCACGTTCATTTACCGGGAGGGTGCTCAAACCTGCCCTGGCCGGCCTGGGAAATTCCCTCGCCAATCTGGCGCCGGGTGAAATAAGAAACCTGGTTGCACAAAAGTTGCTTTACGCCGGCAGCTCCGGCGGTTTCGGTGCCGAAAGTTTCATGGCCCTGCAAGCGCTGCTCGGCGGACTTTGCTTTTGCGGCGGGGCAGTTTTGGCGGGATTGACCGGGTTGAGCGGTTTGCGAACCGGCATGGTAGCCCTGCTCTGTGCCGCCGCCGGGGTGCTGGTCCCTGTGATTGCGCTTAACGCGAAGGTGTTGCGGCGCCAGGGTGAGATCGAGAGGATGCTGCCTGATATGCTGGACCTTTTGCTGGTGAGCGTCGAGGCGGGCTTGAGCTTTGACATGGCTCTACAACGTGTCGCTGCCCAGATGAGCGGCACCCTGAGCGACGAGGTAGGCCGGGTGCTGGATGAGATCCGCATGGGTAAAATTCGCGAAGAGGCCTTGCGCAGCCTGGTCAAACGTACGGGGGTGCAGGATCTGGGCACCTTTGTCAGCGCCGTCATCCAGGCGGAGCAGCTGGGCAGCAATATTGCAGGCACCCTGCGCATCCAGGCCGCCTCCATGCGCGGCAAGCGGAGGCAAAGGGCGGAAGAAGCAGCGGTAAAGGCCCCGGTCAAGATGCTCTTCCCGATGATCTTTCTCATATTGCCGGCTCTCTTTGTCGTCCTGCTCGGTCCTGCGCTGATCAAATTAACGGAAATATTTAAAAGCCTGCTTTAATCCGGGCTGCAGGATAAAAACAATGTACTGGTCAGGAGGATGCAATGGGCTGCCGGTTTAAAATAAAGATCCTTTATGCACTGCTTGCTGCGGCGGTGCTGGTAAACACTGCTGCCGTGCCGGTCGAGACGGCCTCAGAAGCCGTTGAAAACCTGGCCGTCGTTTTGCTGATCGATACCTCCTCCAGCATGGGCCGGAGTGATCCTGCCGGGCTGTCCGTACGGACCGCCGCCCTGCTCACAGAGCTGCTCGAAGTTGAAGATTATCTCGGGATACTGACTTTCAGCGAAGAGGTCAGGACGTTAATCCCCCTGCAGCGACTGTCCGATCCAGCGGTTAAGGTGAAACTAAAAGAAATACTGGAGCAAGACTTCCAGCCGGCCGGGTATACCGATTACCGGGCTGCTCTTGAAGCGGTTTTGGCAGAATTCGCGGCGGTAGAGACCGGGGAGCGGTGCCGTGCAGTGATCTTATTTACCGACGGCGAGCCCGAACCTGACCGGCTTTACCGCAACGATCCCGCTTGGATGGAAAGCTACCTGGACTCGCTCCGGCTGGAGGCTGCGGTCCTGGTATTAAAGCAACTGCCGCTTTTTACTGTCGGTCTCAGCGAAGAAACAGATCCGGTGATCATGCGGCAGCTCTCCGCTCTCACCGGTGGAGAGTATCAGCTCATCAGTGAGACATCCGCGCTGCCCGATGCAGTTAACCGGTTGTTTGAAAAGTTGAAGGAGAGCCGCCCGGCAGAAAGGGAAAGCGGAACGTCACACGGTAATGCGTTCGGTTCTCCGCTTTCAGGTGATCAGCCGGGGGAAGGAATTAATTTTCCGCAGCCGGTGACGGACTTTCATCCGCAGAAAGATTACCGTCTTGGCGAAGAGGAGCTCATTGAGGCAAACCTGCACCTGGGTGGAAACCGCCTCACTGAAAATGACAACCTGCAAATCAAGCGTTTCGAGCTTCTGCTGCTCTATCCCGGCGGTGAGAAAATATCTATTCCTCTTCTGGATAACGGGAGAGAGGAACAGGGAGATCTCACAGCCGGAGATGGAATCTACTCCACCTATTTTTCATTTGACTGCGCCGGGAAGTCAACTGCCGGACTGATTGTTTCCGGGTTCTACCGGAATGAAGAATTCTTCTTAGTAAAAAATCTGGGCAGCTTTACCGTGCACCCGCCGGGTCAAATTACCACGGTTCTGTTGCCGGCAAAGTTGCGGGCTGTCCCCGGCGGTGTGCTGCGCATTCCGCTTCAAGTTGAAAACCGTTCGGAGCTTCCGGAAACCCTTTTGCTCGACTGCGCCGGGGCCGATCTCTTCCGCCTGAAAGAAGGCAAAATCCGTCTTGAAGCCGGAGAGGTAAAAAAAGTGCTTGTCGAAGTCGTGCTCAGCCGGCAACTGGA
>CAZPET010000038.1:0-10285 GCA_964585625.1 uncultured Syntrophomonadaceae bacterium | reverse complement strand
CTTTCTCCGTGGGACGGCCCTCGCGCTTGATGAAGCCGCCGGGAATGCGGCCCACTGCATAGAGCCTCTCTTCATAGTCAACGGTCAGCGGAAAAAAATCAACCCCTTCGCGGGGTTCATCGGACATGGTCGCCGTTACCAGAAGCACCGTTTCACCGTAACTGATCAGAACAGCTCCGCCGGCCTGCTTGGCCAGGCGGCCTGTTTCGAGCTTCAGGGTCCTGCCTTGCAATTCAAGTGAAAATGTTTCCAAGCTGTGAAAAACCTCCTTTCATTTCTTTGATGTGCATCGTCTTATTTCCGCAGGCCGAGACGGGTGACCACTTCCTGGTAGCGCTGCGGATAGTTCTTGCGCAGGTAATTGAGCAGGCCGCGCCGCTTTCCAACCATCTTCAGCAGCCCGCGCTGGGAGTTGAAATCCTTCTTGTGCTCTTTCAGATGCTCGGTCAGCGTGTTGATTCGCTCGGTCAGAAGGGCAATCTGCACTTCCGGAGAACCGGTATCGGTTTCATGAATCCGGTAGTGCTCGATGATCTCCTGCTTCTTCTCCTGGGCCAGCATGATCTTTACCTCCCTTTGTTTTTTATCGCCGCAGGCCAAGTAAAAGGTCGGGAGGGCCTCGAACCTAGCCCGCGGTTCGCATCAAAAAAATTCTAACACAGTTAAAAGTAAAAGTAAAATCAATCTGCATGGGGCCGGATGAACCTGGCCGGTTCCACGAAGTCGCCGATATCTGCAAAAAGCGATCCGGCAATTTCCCTTCCCCGGCTGATATCGTCCCGGATCTGCTCCCGCAGCAGCGATGCAGAGGAGAAACTTCTGGTATCGCGCAGCCGCATCAGGAAGTAAACCGTAATTTCCCGGCCGTAGAGATCGCCGTCGAAATCAAGGATATGGGTCTCCACGGAGAGGGCGCCGTCCTTGAAAGTCGGCTTCGTCCCCACGTTGGTCAGCCCGAAATGGACCCGCCGCTCCAGGCCGCCGATCGCGGTCAGGTAGACCCCGCTGCCCGGCCAGACCAGGTGCGGCGAAGGGGTCATGTTGGCGGTCGGGTAAAGCATTTTTTTGCCGCGGCCGTGACCGAGTACTATTTTACCCCGCCGGTGAAAAAAGTAGTTCAGCAGGAGGGCCGCCCGTTCCACCGCTCCTTCCGCCAGGAGCTTCTTGATCGCCGAGCTGCTGATGACGATCCCGGCAGCTTTCTCCATGGGACTTACCGTAACCGTAAATCCCAAACTTTTTCCGTAATCCTGCATCAGGTCTTCACTGCCGGAGCCGCCCCGCCCGAACGAATAGTCATCACCTATCGATACCCCGCTGATCTTGAATTTATGCAAGAGGATCCCGCGGATAAATTCTTCCGGAGACATGGAGGCCGTTTCAGCGGTAAACTGCTCCACGAAAAGATAGTCCAGCCCCAGCTCCGCCATCAGCGCCGACCTCTCTTCGATCCCGGTGAGCAGGCAGAAGGGCCTCTCCGGATGCAGCAGGACTGAAGGATGGGGATCGAACAGCAGGGCTCCGGCAGCTCCGCCGCCGGAGCGCGCCCGGCTGACGGCGCTGCGGATAACGGCCTGGTGGCCGCGGTGGATCCCGTCAAAATTGCCCAGGGCCAGGTAAAGCTCTTTTTCCCTGGAATAGCCGTTCAGGCTGTAGATGATCTCCATCCTTAGTTTCTCCTTATGGCGCCAGGAATTTTACTGTTTTCAAAATATCTTCTCCATCACCCTCGTGGATGCGGGCCAGGGCTTTAAAATGCCCCCGGAAATCGTAAATCCGCAGCGGCCGCGGACCCGGCGGCGGAGCGGCAAGTCCGCCCTGCTCCAACCGGCTCCAGGGGACCGCCCGCCCGGCGCGGAGGTCGTCCACAACGATATCGGGCACGGAGAGAGCTTCAAAATGCGTCAGGACCCGGTCCATGGGCAGCAGCAGATCGCGGAAGGTGCCGCCAAAGGCCGCTCTTTCCAGATCACCCGGAGAGACGGCGGAACCGATCTCGAAGGGCCCCACGAAAAGTCTTTCCAGGGCATGAAGATGCGCCCCGCAGCCGAGGCGGCGCCCGATCTCTTCAGCCAGCACCCGGATATAGGTCCCCTTTGAGCATTCCACCTCGCAGATGATCTGCGGCGCTGTTTCAGGGCAAAAAGCCAGCAGCTCCAGGCGGTAGATCCGGACCGTGCGCTTTTTAACGGGGACCGCTTCACCGCGGCGGGCATATTCATAAAGCGGCCGCCCGCGGTATTTGGCCGCGGCATATGCCGGGGTCTCCTGCTGCTGCAGACCGGCAAGGGAATGCAGCAGCTCCTCGATATCCACCCGCTCCAGCAGCGGAAGAGCGCTCCTGGAGACTACCGTTCCGTCGGCATCGCCGGTGGTGGTGGTGACGCCTAAATTGATCGCGGCGCGGTAACCCTTGCGCAGCTCGACCAGGTATTCGACCACCCGGGTGGCCCTTCCCAGGCATACCGGCAGCACCCCGGTGGCCGCCGGATCCAGCGTGCCGGCATGTCCCACCTTCACGCCCGGCGCCAGCCGGCGCACCCCGGCCACGGCCCGGTGCGAAGTGATCCCTGCGGGCTTGTTCAGGTTGATTATCCCATCCATATATATCCGGCGTTCCATCTTCTATATTTTGCAGCCCGGGCAGCCGGCGCGATCTTCAACCGGATGGCTTACCGCGAGCAGCGCTTCGCGAATGACCTGCTCCTTGACGGGGCTGTATGCGCCCTTCAGGCGGCAGCCGGCTGCCCGGGGGTGCCCTCCCCCGCCAAATTTCCCGGCCATCGCGCTGACATCGATACTTTTCGAACGGAAGCCGACCTTGATCTCGGAGTCGCTGTCGATAAAAAACATGATCCCGATCTCCACGCCTTCTATATTGCGGGTATAGTTGATCATCCCGTCAAGCTCATCCACCTTGGCTCCGCACTGGTCCAGCATCTCCCGGCTGGCGGTGATTGCAGCGATCTTGTTTGCGCCGTAGAGCTCGAGCGTGCCCAGTACCTTTTTTAAAACCAGAAAATAAGAGAGGGGATGCTCGTCGAAAATCCGCTGAGAGAGTGTTCCGGGATTGAGATCATGGGACTCCAGCAGCGCAGCGGCGGTGCGGTGGGTATCCGCGGTGGTATTTTCAAATTTGAAGGATCCGGTATCGGTGGAGATAGCCACGTACAGGGACTCGGCCATGGAGGGAGTCAGCTCCAGCCGCATCGCCTTCAGCAGGCGAAAAATGATCTCCCCGGTAGCCGCCGCCTCCGGATCGACCAGGTTGGCAGTTCCGAAGCGGCGGTTGGTGACGTGGTGATCGATATTGATCACCACGGCGGCTTGGCTGATCTCCTCTTTGAAATGTCCGGTCCGCTCGAGGTCGCTGCAATCGAGAACCACTGCCGCCGCATCTCCGTCCCAGCCGCCGCTGTCCGCAGAAATATTTTCATTGCCCTGCAGAAAGGCATACTTCCGGGGGACGGCGGCCGGCGTAAAGAGGCGCACGTACTTCCCCGATTGCAGCAGGGCTTCGCCCAGGGCCAGCAGCGAACCGATGCTGTCACCGTCAGGCTGGATATGGGAAACCAGGTTAAATGACCCCAGCTGCCGGAAGAGCCCGATCACTGTTTTATGGTCTTTCATTCTTCATGATTGTCCTTCTGCAATGATTTTAAAACACTGTCTATATGGGCCCCGTATTCCAGGGAACGATCCTCGGCAAAGTAAATTTCCGGGGCGTAGCGCAGCCGGATTCGCCTGCCGATTTCGCTGCGGATAAAACCGGCCGCCCGCAGCAGCGTCTCCATGGTCCTCTCTTTTTCCGCCGCGCTGCCGTAGATGCTCACATAGACGGTGGCATGGCGCAAATCTCGAGAAAGCTCCACCGCGGTAACACTGGTCAGCGAGGCGATCCGGGGATCCTTGATCTCCCTGGCAATAATCTGACTGATCTCCTTCTTCATCTCCCCGGCAACCCGCCGGGCCCTGGTTAAAGACATTTTTATCCTCCCCGCGCCTCCCGGCGCCGGTCAGTTGACCTGCTGCATCGTATATGCTTCGATCAGATCTCCCTCGGAAATATCGTTGAAACCTTCCAGAAGGATGCCGCATTCAAAACCGCTGGAGACCTCGCGGATGTCATCCTTGAACCGTTTCAGCGAGGCCAGTTTCCCCTCGTGGACGACCACGCCGTCGCGGATCAGGCGGACCAGGGAGTTGCGTGTAATTTTCCCCTCGGTAACATGGCATCCCGCGATATTGCCCAGCCGCGAAGCCTTGAACACCTGCCTGATTTCCGCCTGGCCCAGAATCTGCTCCCGGTAGACCGGCTTGAGCAGCCCGTGGACCGCTGCTTCGATATCGGAGAGCGCTTCGTAGATTACGCGGTAAAGGCGCAGATCAACCTGATCCTGCTCAGCCAGGCGGCGGGCGTTATTGTCCGGGCGGACATTGAATCCGATCACGATCGCGTTCGAAGCGGCGGCAAGCATGACATCCGATTCGTTGATCGCCCCGGCTCCGGCATGGATCACCTTGACCTGAACCTCGTCCAGGCTCAGCTTCAGGATAGCTTCCTGGAGCGCCTCCACAGAACCCTGGACATCGCCTTTGATCACCAGGTTGAGATCCTTGACCTCCCCCTCCTGGATCTGCTTGAAGAGATCGTCGAGAGTGATCCGCTGTCTTTGCTGGGTGGCGGCCTTTATCTTCTGGGAGCGCTTCTCGGCAACCTGCCTGGCCAGGCGGTCATCGGCAACCGCCTGGAACCTGTCACCGGCCAGAGGAACATCATTCAGGCCGAGCAGCTCGACGGGAGTGGCCGGACCGGCCTTGCTCACCCGCTCTCCCTTGTGATTCAACATAGCCCTGACCTTGCCTGTCGCTGTGCCGCAGATCACCGGGGCGCCGACGCGCAGCGTTCCGTCCTGAACCAGGACCGTGGCTACCGGGCCCCGGCCCCGGTCAAGATGAGCCTCGATCACCGTTCCCCGGGCCGCACGTTCGGGATTTGCTTTCAGCTCGCTGAGCTCGGCCACCAGCAGGATCATCTCGAGCAGTTCATCGAGACCTTCCCGCTGCAGCGCGCTGACATTGACGCAGATTGTTTCGCCGCCCCACTCTTCGGGGACGAGCCCGTGTTCCGAAAGCTGCTGCCTGACCCGGTCAGGATTGGCGCCGGGCTTGTCGATCTTGTTGACCGCCACGATGATCGGCACCTCCGCCGCCCGGGCGTGGTTGATCGCTTCTATTGTCTGGGGTTTGACCCCGTCATCTGCGGCCACAACCAGGATGGCCATATCGGTAACCTGGGCGCCGCGGGCGCGCATGGCGGTAAAAGCTTCATGTCCGGGTGTGTCCAGAAAGACAATTTTCTTTCCGGATGCCTCCACCTCGTAAGCCCCGATATGCTGGGTAATGCCTCCCGCTTCTCCGGCAGTAACATTGGATTCGCGGATGGCGTCCAGCAGCGAGGTTTTACCGTGGTCGACATGCCCCAGCACCGTAACCACGGGATTGCGGGCGACCAGTTTGTTATCGCCGCCCTTATCTTCGCCGAGCAGCTCCTGCTCGATGGGATCGGCAACAAATTCAACATCCAGGTCAAACTCCTCTGCCGCCAGCTCGATCGCCTCGGGGCTTAAGGCCTGGTTGATGTTGGCAACAATACCCAGATCGAGGAGCCTGGTGATCAGCTCGGCCGGGGTAACCTCGAAAAGAGTGGCCACCTCACCGACGGTGGTGCGGCCCTCGATTTTCACCCGGCGCCGCTTCTTTTTCACCGCCGCTTTTTTACCGGTGGGCGGAGGGCCCGGTTTGCGTTCCGGCGGAGCCTTCGCGGCAGGTTTCTCTTTTATTTTTGTTTCCGCCGGGGCCGCGCCGCTCTTTTTTTCCTCTTCCGCCGGGGGCGGCGCCTCTTTCTTTTTCTTCGATTCATCGCTCTCCGCCTTGCCGGTCAGGATCGCGACCACACGCTGGGCCTCTTCATTTTCCAGCGTGCTCATATGGTTCTTGACCTCGATGTTCATCCCTTCCATGATTTCGATTAACTTTTTGCTGGTGGTGCCAAGCTCCTTGGCCAGCTCGTAGACCCTTACTTTAGCCATTTAACACACCTCCATTAAAAGCCCTCCTTGTAGAGACTTTTAAGATGTAAACTCATCTTCAGATTCCAGCAGCGCCGTGATTGCTGCGATGACCTCCTCGGAAAGAGGATGTTCCAAATTTTTTTCCAGTCTTTTCCCTTTAAGCGCTTTTGCCAGACAGGATTCCTGCCTGCAGATATAGGCGCCGCGGCCGGACATTTTACCGCCGGGATCGAGACGTATCTCGCCGCCGGGAGTGCGCACCAGGCGGAGCAGCTCCCGTTTCGGCTTTTTCTCACGGCAGCCGACGCAGATCCGCAAAGGAATTTTATGCTGTTTGGCCATGCTCCCGTTCCGCCTCCTTCAAGCGCGCCTACTCTTCTTCCGGAGCGTTCTCCACCTCATCTGCCGCGGTACCGGCCAAAACCTCTTCGCCGTCAGTCTCTGCGGGCTCTGCAGCATCCGTCTCCGCTGCTGAATTTGCATTCTCCTCTTTGTCACCCAAACCCAGCAGCGACGAGAGGCGCTGCTGGGCAATCTCTGTTTCGCTGCAGATATCGATCTTGAAGCCGGTGATCTTCGCAGCCAGGCGCGCATTTTGCCCCTCTTTACCGATGGCCAGCGATAGCTGGTTGTCCGGGACAATCACCAGGGCCTCTTTGTCATTCAGCTCCACCGAGACCACCTTGGCCGGGCTGAGCGCGTTGCCCAGGTAAGCCTCCAGGTCCTCGCTCCACCTGATGATATCTATCTTTTCACCCCGCAGCTCGTTGCTGATCGCCTGGACCCTGTTCCCCCGCGGCCCCACACAGGCGCCGACCGGGTCCACATCCGTATTCTTGGAGTAAACCGCCAGCTTGGCCCGGTAGCCGGGCTCCCGGGCGGCCGCCTTTATCTCCACGATCCCTTCGTATATTTCAGGGACCTCCAGCTCAAACAGCCGTTTCAGAAAGCCGGTGTGGTTGCGCGAAAGGATCACCTGGGGTCCCTTGCTGCTTTTTCTGACCTCCATGATGATGGTCTTTATTCTTTCGTTCATCCGGTAGCGTTCCCGGGGCAGCTGCTCATCCACGGGAAGGATACCTTCCACCCTTCCCAGGTCGACAATCACATTGCGCTGCTCAAAGCGGCGCACCGTTCCGGTAATAATATCTTCAACCCGGTCAAGAAAATCCCTGTAAATCAGTTCCCGCTCCGCCTCCCTGATTCTCTGGATGATCACCTGCTTGGCGGTCTGGGCGGCAATCCGGCCAAACTCCCGGGGAGTTGCCTCCACCTCGACAAGATCGCCCAGCTGGCAGCGGGAATCATACACCCGGGCCTCGTAGAGCTCGACCTCCTGCTGCGGCAGCTCGACCTCCTCGACTACCTTCAGCTGTGAAAAGACCTTGATCGTTCCGGTCTCCCGGTCAATGCTTACCCGGACATTTCCGGGAGCCTGGAAATTTCTCTTATAAGCTGAGATCAAAGCTACTTCCAGGGCTTCAAAGAGTATCTCCAGCTCGATTCCCTTCTCTTTTTCAATAGCCTTCAAAGCGGCAATAAGCTCCTTGCTGTTCACCGAAATTTGGACCTGACCTCCTTTCTGAGCACGTTTATGGCCGGAACCATAAGTGAGCTTTCTTGATTTGGTCCAGCGGTATCCTCACCGTCTCCCCGTTTTCAGGAAGCAGCTCCACAAAGCCCTCTGAGGTCCCGATCAGCTTTCCGCTGAAATTTTTCTTTTCCGCCACCGGCTCATGGGTATATATTTTCACCATTTCACCCTGAAAACGCCGGTAATCACTCTCCCTTGTCAGGGAGCGTTCCACGCCAGGCGAAGAGACCTCGAGGATGTAGCTCTGGGGAATCGGATCATAGGCGTCAAGCAATCCTGAAATTTCGCGGCTGACCGCCTCGCAGTCGGCAATGGTTACTCCTCCGGGCTTGTCAATGTAGATGCAGAGGTGCCCTTTCCTGCCGGCGTTGTAATCCAGCCGGACCAGCTCCAGGCCTTGCCCTTCTACAATCGGCTGCACCAGCCGGATCAGCTTTGTTTTCAGTTCATCCCTGGACATGCGCCCACTCCCTTCAAAAGAGGCTCATTTAACAGGAAAGAGTGGGAAAACCCACCCTTTGCCAGAGAACCCGCGTCGCCTTTAAAAGATTATCACAAACGGACCTGAAATGCAAGGAAAAGGAAACAATTTGTCGCTATTTTAGGTGGGGATCGGTCCTGGCGGCATATTTGATGATCTCCCAGTACATTTTGCCTCTCGCGGCGAGCCCTTTCCAGAGACCGAGCTTCTCCTCTTTCATCAGGTGGGAGAGGTCGGGGAGGGTTACCAGGGCCACGGGGATATTGTTCTCTTCCACGTAGCGGTGCAGCGCCACCTCCACCCCGAAGCGTGTCAGATCGAGGTCTGAAATATGGCCCAGGATATCCCGCTGCAGCGCCCGCTGACCGGTTAAGTACGGAGCCATTTTTTGTGCCAGATCGGTGGCCACCCGCCCCTTTTCAAATACCCCCAGGCTCATCACGGTCTCGTTTCCCAGGACCGGCCTGAGCAGCGCGTCAATATGATCTCCGGTTAACCCGATCAGATCGGCGTCGAGGAACAGGATAATGCCGGCCCTGGTATGCTCCAGGCCCGCTTTCATGGCGCCGCCCTTGCCCCGGTTTTCCATCAATTCGACGACCTCCACGCCGCCGAACTGCCGGGCCATCTTCACTGTATCATCGGTGGAGCCGTCGCTGACGACAATTACCTGGTCGATCTGTTTGCATTCCGTCACCACAGAAAGAACGTCCCCGATGGTCTTCTCTTCGTTGTAAGCCGGTATGATTGCCGCTATGCGCACGTTTTTACCTCCCGGGAATGACACCGTCCGGCGGCCGTTTATACCTTCCGGACAGCAAATTGTTTCAACTCTTCCTGCAGCGCTTCAAGAAGCCTCTCCTGCGGCACCGTGCGGACAACTTTGCCGCGGCGGAAGATGAGGCCTCGTTTCTGACCGGCAGTGATGCCGATATCCGCCTCCCTGGCTTCACCGGGGCCGTTGACGGCGCACCCCATCACGGCCACCTTTACCGGATGGTGGTAATCCCGGAGCAGTCCGGAGACCCGCTCGACCAGGGCCACCAGGTCAACCGTGCAGCGGCCGCAGGAGGGGCAGGAGATCAGCTCCGGCCCGGTTTGCGGGCGCAGGCGCAATATCTCCAGGATGTGGCGGGCTACGCGAACCTCGGTCAGGGGATCCGCAGTCAGTGAGACGCGCACGGTATCTCCGATCCCTTCCGCCAGCAGCGTCCCGATCCCGATCGCCCCCTTGATCGTTCCGCTTTCCAGGGGGCCGGCGGCGGTGACGCCGAGGTGCAGGGGGTATCCCACCTGCCCTGCTATGAGACGGTAGGCTTCGATCGTGGTGCGCACGTCGGAGGCTTTCAGCGAGACAACAATTCGGGTAAAGCCGGCCTGCTCAGCCACCTCAAGGTAGCCCAGCGCCGATTCGACCAGGGCGGCGGCGGTAACGCCTCCATATTTTTTCAGCAGGGGCCGCTCCAGGGAACCGGCGTTAACTCCGATCCGCAGTGCGGCGCCGTGATCTGCGGCCATGCGGCAGAGCTCACGGAGCCGGTCCTTCCCGCCGATGTTGCCCGGGTTGATCCGGATCTTCGCCGCACCCTGCTCCAGCGCCCGGTAGGCCAGCCGGATATCAAAATGAATATCGGCGACCAGCGGGACGGGGCTGTTCCTGACCAGTTCACCCAGGGCTTCCGCGGCTGCGGCATCAGGAACGGCCACCCGGACCAGCTCACAGCCTGCCTCCGCCAGCGCCCGGACCTGCTTCAGGGTGGCGGCTACATCGCTGCTCCTGGTATTGGTCATCGATTGAATCACCACCGGCGTCCCTCCGCCGATGGTGAGATCGCCCACTTTTACGGCCAGCGAGCTGCGGCGGGCGAAAGATTCCATTGTCTGTTACCTCCTCGGTGTCTTAACGGCCGGGCAAGATGTCCCAACGGATCAGGTCGTTGTAGGTTACCAGCAAGATAAGCAGGATCAGCAGGGCAAAGCCGATAAAATGGATCAGCCCCTCTTTTTCCGGGTCCAGAGGCCGGCCGCGCACAGCCTCGATCAACAAAAAAAGGAGCCTGCCCCCATCCAGAGCCGGGATCGGCAGCAGGTTGACCAGCCCCAGGCTGATACTGATCAGGCCGGTCAACCAGAGCA
>CAZPET010000037.1:0-10372 GCA_964585625.1 uncultured Syntrophomonadaceae bacterium | reverse complement strand
GGTTTTATTAAACGTTTGAAAAGGAGAAAGCTCCTTTTCGGAAAGCTCGAGACCAAGGAGTGGGTGGAGAAATGGCTGAAGGTGACAGTAAGGGTCTTTATGAAAGATCTGTAAGCCGGTTGGCGGGACAAGGTTGATCGATGATTTTCATTTAATCCCGGCGGAAGGAGGGGAGTGGAAAATGAAAAAATATATAATCCTGCTTATCGCCGTCCTTATATTTTTGGTTCTTCACGAAGGGGCTCACCTGGTGGTTGCCCATGCCTTCGGTGAATACGAGGCGTTCCGGCTGCACTTCTACGGCGCTGAAGTGATCTTCAAAACACCCGTGGAACTAAGGTCGGGGATCAAGTGGGGCTTCATTTCCGGCTCGGCCAATCTACTTACCCTGACGCTTGGCTACCTGCTTCTAATAAGCTGCAAAAGATTGGCGGCGCTGAAGAGTTACTTCTGGAGAAGTTTCTCTTACTACATTGCCTTCCTTTTCTTATTGATTGACGCCTTCAACCTGTCCATCGGACCTTTTATCTACGGTGGCGATATCGGAGGGATCGTGGCGGGATTTGGCCTGAACCGCTATCTTGTCCAGGGGATATTTTTGATCATTCTTTTGCTGAACCGGGAGCTGATCGTGCAGAAGCTGTTTCCGGCTTTTGGCGTGAAAACCGGTCACATCTTGTTTCAACCGCTCTTCAAAATAAATACTAAAGGATATTGATTAATTGCACACTGAAAAGCCCGGCAAGTTTGCAGCAAGATTCGCCGTTATTCTATCGATGGTTATCTGGGGAACAGGGGTTGTCGTTACTAAGGTGGCTGTTGAAGAGATGGCGCCCGTACTGATGGCCACGCTGAGATTCGGCGTCGCTGCGGCGGTTTTCGTTCCTATCAGCGTCAAAAAAGGCGGCATGAAGTCACTGCCGTGGGGGCGTCTCGCGGTTTCAAGTTTTATCGGGATCACGCTTTACTATATCCTGTTTAACTTCGGGATGCTCTATACTTCGGCATCAACTGCAGGGCTGCTGCAGGGTGTTATGCCCGTCTATACCATGCTGCTGGCGTGGCTGTTTTTGAAAGAAGAGATCACTGGCAATAGAATAGCGGGGGTCATATGTTCGTTTCTGGGCGTGGCGCTTCTTGTGCTGGTCTATGATGATCCTGCCGGCGGTTCGGCTCCCCTGCTGGGCAATATCCTGATCATATCAAGCGACCTGTGTTTTACCATCTATCTGCTGACCGGTAAAGTCCTCCTGGAGAAAACCCCCCGGCACGCTGTTACAGCCGGAAACATGTTTTTTGGATTTATATTCCTGATCCCGTTCGCTGTTTTTGAATTCTTCTACCAAGGATATGAACCGATCAGCCTGAAATGCTGGCTGATTGTTGTCTACCTCGGCATTGTCTCATCCGGAGCGGCTACATCTTTGTGGAACTACAGCCTCATGGGCCTTGCATCAACCGAGGCAGGCCTCTATGCCAATCTTTGCCCCGTTATTGCCGTGCTCACGGCGGTCTGCGTCCTGAAGGAGCCGTTCAGCGGAGCGCTCGTCGCCGGCGGTATTTTGATCCTCGGCGGCGTTTTAGTTGCTTCCAGGGAATCCGTAAAGTCTCGGGGTAAGGAAGGGCTGCTGCGAGGCGAATCCCGCCGCTGAATTATTACCTGGTTCTTTCAATCTGCATCCGCTGCAGCCGCGCAATTCTCTCCTCGATCGGCGGGTGGGTGCTGAAAAGAGTAGCCAGCCCCTGCGCCGAGAAAGGATTGATTATGAACATGTGCGCCGCGGCCTGGTTGAGCCCCTGCAGCGGGCGCCGGCGGGCATAACTTTCCATTTTGGCGAGGGCCGAGGCCAACCCCTGCGGGTTCCCCGAAATCCTGGCCGCGCCGGAATCGGCGCCGTATTCGCGCGTCCGCGAAATAGACATCTGGATCAACAGCGCTGCAAGGGGAGCCAGCAGCAGGGCGATTAACCTGACCAGAACCAGCGGAGCCCCGCCGCCCTCGTTGCGCCTGCCGCCTCCGCCGAAAGCCCCGCCCCACATCCCGAACCGGGCCACGAACATGAGGGCGCCGGCAATAGCCGCGGCAATGCTGCCGATCAGGATATCACGGTTGCGGATGTGAGACAGCTCGTGGCCTAGGACCCCCTTCAGCTCTTCGTAGTCCAGCATTCTTAGAAGCCCCGCAGTTACCGCGATTACGGCGTGCTCCGGATTGCGACCTGTGGCGAAAGCGTTCGGCTGATCCGTGGGCATCAGGTAAACCCGCGGCATGGGCATATTGGCGTTATAAGTCAGTTCGCGCAGGGCCCGGTAAACTTCGGGGGCTGCGCTTTCACTGAGCGGTTGCGAGCGGGTCATGCTGATGGCCATGCGGTCGCTGAACCAGTAAGAGAAGAAGTTCGTGGCCATCGCCAGGATGAAGGCAACAATGAGCCCCTCTTCGCCTGCGATAAGGCCGCCCAGCAGCAGAAAAATTGCGGTAAGAAGAGCCATCAGGAAGAATGTTTTCAGTCGGTTCATCCTGCATCCCCTTTCCAATGATGTTTGGATATTAATCTTCTCCTTATATATTATCATGATAATCGCCCTTATAAAAGTTAGTTCAAAAAAGGTATTGTCGATTTGATAATAGAATAAATAAATAGATAATAAAACATTTCATAAATTTCAGATTTCATACCGGTTGGCGGAGGGGATCAAAAATGGATTACCAGGATCAAATCAAGCAGGCCGCCGCTCTGATCAAACAGAGCAGCGGGTTCTACAGCCTGACCGGGGCCGGGCTCTCCACGGAAAGCGGTATTCCCGATTTTCGGACCCCGGGAACGGGAATCTGGGAGAAGATTGACCCGATCAAGACCGCCTCGGTAGAGGTTCTGCAGAACAATCCCCGCCTCTTTTACGAGGCGGCGTTCAACCGTTTCGCCAGCATTACCCTGGCCGAGCCGCATGAAGGACATTATGCCCTGGCGAGGATGGAAGAGATGGGCTTTCTGAAGGGGCTGGTGACGCAGAATATAGACGGGCTGCATGTGAAAGCCGGTTCGCGTAAAATCTGGGAGGTGCACGGCCACCTGCGCTCCGGTTACTGCCAGGGCTGTAAAAAACGCTACTCCTTTGAAGAGCTGGTTCACCAGGTTGAGTTAAAGCGGATTCCACCTGTTTGCCGAAACTGTTTCGACGTATTGCGCCCCGATGTGGTTCTTTTCGGAGACCCGATGCCGCCGCTTTTTTATGAAGCCGAAGAAACTCTGCGCCGCCACTGCGATCTTATGCTGGTGGCCGGCAGCAGCCTCGTGGTTTACCCGGTTGCCTATTTGCCCAGGCTGGCGAAGCGGCTGATCATTATCAACTTGCTGCCAACCGAATATGATGGCGCTGCCGAGATCGTGATCCGGGAAAAATGCAGCAAAGCGCTGCACGACCTCGCGGAGCAGCTGGTTGCGAGCTAAGCTAATAATCAGCCGTTCAACATAATTTGACTTTAAAAGGCAAAGACAGACAAGTAAGAGGAAATTTCGTTCGTGATGGCGAATAATCTCCTTACCATTACGGGAAGGAGCCCAGCATGAAGGCGAGGATTTTCAAAAGCCTGCTCATCATCGCTCTCGCTTCAGCCCTGGCCGGCGGAGCGACCTATCTCCTTTTTGAGGGAACTGTAAAATCAAAGTATATCATTTTAAACAGCAACTTCAATCTCAATCTTACTGGTGAAATCTGAGGAAGGCGCCATGATGCCGCTGAAACCTCTTTGTGTTCGTATGCCTCCGCGATGCTGTAAAGAGGGGTATTTGTGATGATAAATAAGCGAATCTCTACCGGGCAGATTACAATGACCCGCGCCGAGAGACAAAGGCGCGAGGCGCTGCAACACCGTCGTATTCGAAAAGCCGGGGCGCCGGTGTTCGGAAATATTGTTTTGATCGTCCTGCTGCTGTGTGCTGCAGCGATGGTTTATGTCCTCATCAAAAGCAAAGCCACCGGTGAAGCCCTCGAACTTGCCGGGCGGCAGTTATACATCGTCCTCGGGAGCAGTATGGAGCCAACTGTGGGGCCCGGAAGTCTGCTGGTGGTGAAGGCGGTTGATCCGGCTGATCTTGAGAGGGAGGATGTGATCACGTTTATTGATCCCGCCGATCCTGAGCGGGTGATCAGCAGCCGCATCGTGGAAATTGACGGGCTCTCGTTTATCACCCGCGGTGACGCCAATAAGATGAATGATCCCGGGACCGTTCCGGCGGAAAATATCCTCGGGAAGGGCGAATGTTTCGTCCCTTATGCCGGCTATATTCTCAATTTTGCCCAGACGGCAACTGGCCTGATCACGATGGTGCTGATCCCCTCGCTGGTGATTGTTTTATATGAATTTATCAACCTGCTTCGCTATGCCGCCGCGATGGAGAAGAAGCGCGGCGCCGGAGCCGGTATGCATTAATAATCCGGCCCCTGTATTCACGTGCTGTTGGCATGGCGGCTGAACAGAGGGATGCCCTGGCGTTTCAGTTCGCGGGATACCATGATCACGGCGATCAAAAAAGTTAAAAAGTCGGCTAAAGGGGCGGCGGCCCAGATTCCGGTTAAGCCAAAGGGCCGCGGGAAAAGAAGGATTAACGGGATATAGAGCAAAAACTGGCGCAGCAAGGCCAGAAGAAGCGCGGGGATACCCTTGCCGATCCCCTGGAAAAGCGCGCCGCTGATCAGCGGCACTCCGATCAGCGGGTACATCAGCACCATGATCCGCAGGGCCACGGCCCCCTCCTGCAGCAGCACCTTTTCATCGGTAAAGATGCGCAGAAACAAATCCGGGAAGAGAAGGAAGCCGAGACCGGCGGCAGCGCCGAAAAGGGCGGCCGCACCCAGGCCCTTGATCACCGCCTCGCGGATACGGGGGTATTTTTTTGCGCCGTAGTTGAAGCCGATGATCGGCAGCAGCCCCTGGTTGATCCCGATTACCGGCATGGTGGCAAACTGCTGCAGCCGCATGACCATTCCCATCACGGCAATGGGAACATGGCCGAAACCGCCGAGAATCTTGTTGGCGATAATCAGCGAGATATTGGCCGCAACCTGGATTAGGATTGTCGGAAGGCCGACCTTGTAGATCTCCAGAATGATTTTGCCGTGGGGGCGCAGGTGCCGCAAGGCAATTTTCAGGACGCTCCGGCCGCCCAGGTAATACCACAGGTAACAGGCGATATTGACAAATTTGGCCAGGAGGGTGGCAATGGCTGCTCCCCGGATTCCCATCTCCAGAACAAAGATAAAGATAGGGTCGAGAATGATATTCGTAACCGCAGAGGCGATCATCACCGCCATCGGGAAGATGGCGTTTCCTTCTGCCCGGATCGTGTGGGCGAGCATGAATGAGACGAACAGCAGGATCGCTCCGTCAGCAATCACCGACATATATTCAGCTGAGGGGGCGATGATCTCAGGGGTTGCGCCGAAGAGAATCAGCATCGGTTCCAGGTAGAAACGGCCGGCAGCGGTCAGCAGAAGGCCGAGACCGAGGGCGAGCAGGATAACCTGGCCTGCGGTAATCTGGGCCTCTTCCGGTTTTCCGGAGCCGAGCGAACGGGCAATCAAAGAAGCGGCGCCGACGCCGGTGCCGATGGCGATCGCGCCGAAAACCATCTGGGCAGGGAAGGCCACCGAAAGGGCGGCGATGGCCTCGCTGCCGAGACGGCCGACAAAGGCGGCGTCGACGACGTTATACGAGGCGGTTACCGCCATAGCCACAGTCGCCGGCAGCGAAAACCGCCAGAGCAGCCTGCCGATACTCTCTTCACCCATATGCTTTGCTTTCTCAATGCCAGTCATCTTTTTAATTGGCTGCTCCTCTCCCGGGACCGGCGCAAGATCAAAACAAATTTCGCTAAAACTCTCTTAAATCCTGTTTCTTGAAATAGTATGTAATAAAATGAATTGTGGTAACACTTAATGCAGGATAACCGGACCGGAAACCGAATTACTATCAACATCAACACATATTTCCGGTTTTAACCGGGGAATAAGGGGGTAGGCGCTTTGGAATACCTGATTATCGGGACCACGATGCCGCTGCTGGAGTTTACCTTGAACCAGGGTGAAATCATTTGTGCACAATCCGGATCGATGAAATGGATGGGATCCGGTATAAAGATGGAGACCAGCATGGCCGGCGGGATAGGCGGGGCTTTGAAACGGAAACTTACCGGTGAGAGCGCCTTTATGAATTTTTTTACCGCCCTCAACGACGGTGAAAAGATTGCTTTTGGCCACACTTTTCCGGGGTATATTGTCCCGGTGGATGTTTCGCGGATGGGCATTGTTTGCCAGAAAAGGGCCTTTCTGTGCAGCATCGGGGATGTGAAGCAGGACATAGCTTTCCAAAGAAGGCTGGGCACCGGTTTCTTCGGCGGAGAGGGATTTATCATGCAGAAAATCTCGGGCAGCGGCATAGCCTTTGTCGAGATCGATGGCGAATGCGTTGAACTTGAGCTCGGGCCGGGCCAATCAATCAAGGTAGAAACCGGGGCGGTGGGGATGTACGAGGATTCGGTGAGAATGGACATTGAGACGGTAAAGGGTTTCAAAAACATTCTCTTCGGAGGCGAAGGGCTCTTCTTGACCACGCTGACAGGTCCGGGCAGAATCTGGCTGCAAACGATGCCGATCCAGGGCATGGTTGGCGAGATCAGCGGTTACCTGCCGCGGCCGCGCAGCAGTTGATGTAATTCCATTGGGCCGTCAAGGGGGTTCCGGTTGGCTAGACACCGGTTTGGATAAACTGTGTGAGGCGGCAGATGCGCCGCCTCACTGCTTGAAATTGCGACACATCCCGGAAAGAAAGGGGGAAGCCAGATGCCTGGCCGGCGGGTTTTTCTTTTCGCCAACGGTGACTGCCATGATCCGGGTTTCTACCGGCGGCAGATCAATCCGGAAGACCGGGTGATCTGCGTTGACGGGGGGAGCCGTCATGTTCTGGCCATGGGGATCCGTCCCTCTGCGGTAGTGGGAGATAACGATTCGCTTGATCCGGCGCTGCGGCAGAAACTGGATCAGGCCGCGGTGGAGTGGATTCGCAACCCGGCCATGGAGCAGGAACAGTCAGATCTCGAGATGGCCCTGGAACATGCCCTTTCGCTTCAGCCGTCGGAGATTCTCATCTGCGGCGCTCTTGGCGGAACCAGGGTCGACCATACCCTGATCAACCTCCTTCTGCTGATGATTCCTTTCAGGGCGGGCATCCCGGCAAGAATTATTGATGAGCGGCAGACGGTGCGGCTGATGGATCGTGAACTGGCCGTATCGGGGCAAGCCGGCGATTACCTCTCTTTATTTTCACTTACGACCGAGGCAACAGGTGTCACCACGGAGGGGTTAAAATACCCTCTCCATGGAGAAACTCTCTATTTTGCCTCCACCCGCGGCTTGAGCAACGAGCTAACCTCCGGTAGCGCCAGGGTCACGGCAGTATCGGGGCTGCTTCTAGTTATCCATACCTCGCGATCCTGAAAACCCTATAATATTCAATATATTTCAAGGGGAGGATGGCTCTCCATGTTCCGATGTTACTGCCAGGGCTTGCATCAGGGTTTGCCTGTAGGAGGCGAACAGGGATGAGGTGACCGCGCTGCGGGAGCGGGGGCGGGGCAGCCCGATTTTCATCTCGAGGATGATCCTGCCAGGACGTTCCGAGATCATATAGATGCGGTCGGAAAGATAGATCGCCTCATCGATACTGTGGGTCACAAAAAGGACGGCTTTTTGAAAGCGGTTTAAAATTTGCTGCAGCCATCCCTGCAGGTTTTCACGGGTGAGGGCGTCGAGTGCCGCAAACGGTTCGTCGAGAAGCATGAGATCGCTTTCCATCAGGATCGTGCGCAGCAGGGCGGCCCGCTGCTTCATTCCTCCCGACAGCCGGTTGGGGTAATAGGAGGCGAAACCGTCAAGGCCGAAGACCGGCAGCAGTTCAGAGACCCGGGCAGAGGCTTCCCGGGGGCTCAAACCGGCGCTCAACAGCGGCAGGGCGGCGTTCTGCAATAGTGTTTTCCAGGGAAACAGGAGGTCTTGTTGCGGCATGTAGCCGACCCTGGCCGGCTGCCCGGTGATATCGCGGCTGTCCAAGAGCACCCGGCCGCGATCCGGCCTGAGCAGGCCGGCGGCTATCTTCAACAGGGTGCTCTTCCCCGAGCCGCTGGGGCCGAGCAGCGAAATAAATTCACCCGCTCCTACCTCAAGAGATACTTCTTCCAAAACGGGTAGTTTATTATCTTCAAAGAAATAAGTTGAACTGATCTTATCCAGGCGCAGGCGTGCTGCCGGCATAGAATGAATTTCCCCCACTCCGGGCTCTTTACTCTTCGTCTTCCAAAACAAATTTGTTGGTAAAAGCGCTATCTACATCAAGCATTTCGTCAACCAGGCCGTGATCAAAGAGCCAGCGGCTGTAATTTTCCCAGACTTCTTTTTTCTGCAGTCCCCATAGTTCGGACTCGCCCTGGTATTTATCCTTTAACCAATCCTGGCTGGCCATGACCAGATCGCGATCGAGCTCCGGGACATTTTGCAGCAGAATTTCCGCCGCTGCGGCGGGGTTATCGATGGCCAGGCGGTAACCTCTGGCGGTGGCCCGCATGAACCTTTTAACCAGGTCGGGGTGCTCATTGATCAATGATTCACTGCTGATTATTACCGGCGTATAGTAATCGAAAGCCGGATCCAGCTCCCGCAGCGGGATAAAATTCAGCTCCGCTCCTTTCAGTTCGGCGGCGATGCCGTCCCAGCCGTAATAGATCCAGGCAAAGTCAGCCAACTTTTCGATGACCGCAAAGAGGTCGGTCTCTCCGATTGTCACAATGCTGACCTTGCTGAAGTCGGCGCCGGCTTTATCCATCAGCGCTTTGATCGTGACCTCTTCCACTTCCGTCCCCCAGCTGCCGTAACTTTTACCTTCAAAATCGGCCGCTGTTTTGATACCTTTTTCCTTGAACGAGGCGAACCCCGAGCTGTTATGCTGCACGATCGCCGCGATGGAGACAACCGGAATACTATCGTTCAGGCGGGCAAAGGTGACCTGTTCCTGGTAACTTATCCCGAACTGCGCTTTATTTGCCGCCACAAGCGGCAGCACGTTGGCTCCGGCCTCTTCAATTTTCACGTCGAGGCCCTCTTCGAAGTAGTACCCTTTATCTTTGGCTGCATACAGGCCGCTGAAGTTCGTATTCGGGTTCCAATCCAGGAGAACGGTGATCTGGTCAGGCGCCGGGGATCCTGTTTTGGTGCATCCTGCTCCGGCGGCCAGGCCCAGCAACAGAACCAGGAGAAGAGCTATCCCGATCAGCAGACTCCTTCGCTTTGCATTTTTTACACGAACCATGATCTACTCACTCCCATTACTTTTTTGGCAATGTTCTTTCCTGCTCCAGGGCATGGCTATCCAGGCCAGCAGCTCGCTGATTTTAAAGAGAACCAGGCTGAGCAGCACCACGATGATCACGGCGGCAAAGAGGTGGCCGGTTTTGTAAGAATGCATCATCCGGGTCATGTAGACGCCCAGGCCGGTGCTGCCGCCCAACCATTCTCCGATGACCGCGCCCATCACGCTGTAGGTGGCGGATATCTTCAAGCCGGAAAAAAAGTGAGGCAGCACCGAGGGCAGCCGGACCTGTTTGAAGGTAAACCAGGCACCGGCCTGCATCACCTGCATCAATTCGAGGGCTTCGGGGTTAACCTGCTCCAGCCCTTCAACCATGTTTACCGCAAGGGGGAAGAAGCAGACCAGGGCGACTACGGCAATTTTCGGCTTCAGATCCACGCCGAGCCAGATCAGGATTACCGGGGCCAGGGCAAATATGGGGATGGCCTGCGAAATGACCAGCAGCGGGTAGAGAGCTTTTTTTAACGGCAGCCAGCGGTCCATGCCCACGGCGAGGAGCACGGCTACGGCAACGGCCAATAGCAGCCCGGCCGAAACTGCATATAGGGTGGCCGAGGTATGTTTCATCAGCAGGGGAAAGCTTTCAGCGAGCGCCTGCGCAATACGCGATGGAGCGGGAAGGATGAATTCCGGGAGGTTGAACCTCCGGCAAACCAGCTCCCAGAGTGCGATCAGCGCTGCTGAAAGAAGCAGGGCCGGCAAGCTGCGTCTGTTGTCTCTCCATTTTTGCATCGAGAAGCTCCTTCACTTCACCCGTGATCAGTGGTGCGCTCTTGCCTGTAAACAAAAAGAGCCACAGCCAACGACGGCTGCAGCCTGTATTGTTGTTAGGCGGCAAGTATGTTCCCTACGCTGGCATTACCCAGGTCAGGTTCGAAGGGTCAGAACAGTGTTTAGTTCTATCTCAGCCGGGTTCACCCGGCCCCCCCTTGGTCCATCACCGATTTTTTT
>CAZPET010000036.1:0-10454 GCA_964585625.1 uncultured Syntrophomonadaceae bacterium | reverse complement strand
TAACTTTTCCATGAAGAAGCACCTCCTTATTTGAATTTTAGCAATTATGGCGGATTGATACAACCGGCAGAGATTTTGGGATCACTGGGGTGGAGTTTTGGTGGTGGTTGATAGCTGTTTAGGCTGGCCCGGTGGGCCGCCCCTATCCGGCGAGGCAAAGTGCCGTTATGGCCTTGGAGGAAAAACTGGGATTCTTCGCCAATTGAGAGGTAATGACTTTATGAAAAACATAACAGGTTTATTTTACTTCTATTAAAGATATCCCTTTAATTTCCTTAAAATGTAGATCGCTCGATACAATGGACAAACCATGCTGTATTGCTATAGCTCCAATCCAAATATCATTTTCAGGAATTGGTCTTCCTTTCTGCTTAAGTTGATTTTTAATTATTCCATAATACTTAGCAGTTTCTTCATCGCAAGGTAAGATAGTACAGAGAGAAGAAAGCTCAATTATTTTTAAAGTATTACGCTCTACATTTGCTGATTTTTGAGCACCGTAATATAATTCCCCCAGTACTATGGAAGGGATGTATATTATAAGTGCTTTTTTTAGCCAATTAAGAAAAACTTTATCTTCTGCAAACAACTGAATAACAGCATTTGTATCTAGCAAATACTTACCATCCATCGGAATCTACCTGTTCGCAATCCTCTGTTATAGCCTTTTCCATGACAGCCAAATCCTCTTTACTAATACCACCGGTAAAACTCATCAAGTCCTTTCCACTCGTTACCTTCTTATTTGACAACTTAAGCGATAAAACGTAGTCCAGCAGTTTTTGCTGCTGATCCTGACTCAGACTTTCCAGTTCACTTATTATTCTATCTTTAATTGGATGGGCCATTTCTCTCACCCCTTTACTAACTTAATTCATTGTATCATATTTAACACTACTAAGGTAAATTAAGTAAGCTATTGATAGTACCCCAGAAAAGAAAAAACCGAGATTCTTTGTTTCGTTCAGGCCCGATACGATCACAATGGGATGTGTAACATCAACCTGCAATCAGCCAGTGCCAAACTGCACCAGGAGTAAATGAACCCGGTCCCATCATTGCAATAACCGGGCGGTAAAATGTTTTTAAATACTGTTGACATATACAGTTATACTATATATACTTAGACTATACAGTGTGACTAACTACTGGGGAGGGTAGATATGAACAGGAACAAGTTTTTACCATTGACGGAAACCACTTATTACATCTTGCTGGCCCTGCTGGAGCCATCCCATGGATATGCAGTTATGCAGAAGATAGAGAAGTTAAGCGAAGGCCAGGTTAGGATAGCTGCCGGCACTTTGTACGGAGCCTTTGAAAACTTGGCAGGGCGAAAATTGATTCAACCGGTAGAAAGTAATGACCCCCGCCGGAAAGCCTACAAAACCACCGGGCAGGGAAAGAAAATCCTGATGCAGGACTGCAAGCGCATGGAGCACATGATTGCACTGACCAGGGATATGCTCAAGGAGGAGATGGCATGATTACCAGGCAAAGGTTATTTCATGATTTTGATAAAGAAGAAAAGTGGCTGGCTTCAATGGCCGGACAGGGATACGAATTTGTCTCTAAAAACCGTTTTGGGGTCTATCGTTTCCGCAATGCCGAACCCAAAGATACTGTTATCCGGATTGATTACCGTAATTTTAAACGAGAGGCAGACTTTGCGGACTACAGGGTCTTGTTTGAGGACAGCGGCTGGAAACATATTGCAGGCAGCAAAAACTCGGGTGCACAGTACTTCAAAAGGCTCAGTAACAGCGCCGGTGATGACATCTTTTCTGACCAGGCTTCAAAGGCCGGACGTTACCGGAGATTATCCAGCATCTTTTCTACACTGGCTGCCGTGTGCCTGCCATTGACGGCCGCTATACTGGTTGGCGGCGCCACTAATATTCGGGCTTTCCTGAACCCCAGGCTGCTTTACCAGACTCCGGGGCTGTGGGAAATGACAGCCGCAGATTTTTGGAGAGCCTTTCTCTTTGAAACCCCATTTGCGGTGCTGAGGGGCCTTGCTCTCCTGGCGTTTCCGGCGATGGTTACTTTTTCCCTGTTTTATGCCATTCGCGCCGGTATCATTTACAAGAAAAGTATCAGTGAATAAATTAGGGTTTCCCAGACTCATTCTGGCAAGGGAAATCCAGCTTAACAATGAGCTATTGAATTCAGATTTACATGCCCGCCCGTTGTGTAGTATGATAAGCATACAATAAGGATATGTTACTGCTACATGTGGAGGTGATTTACGTAATGAAGATTAAACCTTCCGCGGCGATCCGCAAAAATTACAATGAAATATCCGAGCTGTGCAAACAGACTGGAGAACCGGTATTCCTGACCAAAAACGGCGAGGGCGATCTCGTGGTGATGGACATCGAAACTTTTGTCCGAAGGGAAAGCATGCTGAAACTGAGGGAAAGCCTGATCAACGCAGAAGAAGAGAGGCTGAATGGGAAAAGCGGCTACTCCATTGACCAGGTATCTTCCATGATGAGGAAGGCGATCCAGGAGGTTCTGGATGGACAGCGAAAATAAACAACGCTACACCGTAATCATTTCCGATGAGGCAGCGCAGATGCTGGTTTCCCATGCCCGTTTTTTGGTCCAGGTCAGCGAATCCGCTGCTCTTCGGCTGATCGAAGTGTTCAACGAGAGGGTCAAATCACTGGAGGTTTGGCCAGAGCGAAACCCGCGGTTGATTGATCCGTTGATTCCTGCGGGGAAATACCGTAAGCTGTTGATGAAAAAGAGGTATCTATTGGTTTATCAGATTAAGGCCGGCACCGTGTATGTGGATGCTGTGCTAGATACCCGGCAGGACTATGGTTGGCTGCTCCGATAGGCACGTCGTTATCATCTTGTTTGGTTTCTTGAAGAACCTGCCAGAATATATATCCACCCACAAGTGCCGATACCTTCACAATGGGATGTGTAACATCAACCTGCAAACAGCCAGTGCCCAACTGCACCAGGAGTAAATGAACCCGGTCCCATCATTGTAAATAACCGGGACGGGTAAAATGTTTTTAAATACAAGAAAAGTATCAGTGATTGAATCAGGGTTTTGACAACTGCAGATATGTTAAATATAATGGGGTTAGCTAACCTTTAACATTAGCTAAAGGGGGTGTCCCTGTGGAAGTATCATCGACGGAGGTGCAAAACAATTTCGGACGCTACTTAAAACTGGCGCGTTTTGAAGAGATCATCGTCACCAGGAACGGGAAAAAGACCGTTGTAATAAAGCCCTATCATGAAACAGAAAAGTGCGCTTTTCTAGCAGCAGAAAAGTCTGAACGATATGATCCGGCCAATGAAGATATATCCTACGAAGACTTCTTGAAACTTACGCAGGAAATAGATCACCTCTATACATATATCGATGGAGATGTATATCTGCTTACATCACCATCCTTTGATCATCAAATTATAGTGATGGAGCTGGCCCATGTGTTATATCACTGGTTTAAAGGAAAAAAATGCTGCCCCCTGACGGCGCCTCTGGATGTTACCCTATCTGTAGAAAACAGCAAGAATGTTGTACAACCGGATCTTGTAGTGATCTGTGATACGGAAAATATTAGCGAGAACCGCCGTTACACCGGGATCCCGGATCTGGTGATTGAAGTGCTGTCCGCATCAACACAAATGAAGGATATGTTGAAAAAGCTTAATTTATATCTCCACGGCGGCATTAAAGAATACTGGATTGTCAACCCTTTTCACCAGGAGGTTTACACTTATTTCTTCGGGGAACAGGACATCAAAGACTGCCGCGCCTATAAAGGTTCGGAAATGTTGCAGTCTACCATTTTTGAAGGTTTGGAGATACCATTGGAGCAAATTTTCGCTCCTTTAAATCTTTGATCAAGTCGCCTTGCCGCAAAACAATTGCCTCTGAAGACAACCGTTTGAAGGGCTTTATATCAGCAAGATGTGGGGAGGTGTTAGAACCTTTAATGAAGTAAGACCATCGCAGAAAAAAAAGAACCGCCGGATAAAGCACCGGCGGTTTCCTGTTCCTATCAGCCCGCATCCCAGAGGCCGTTCTGCCTGAGCTCCTCCACGGCCTCCAGGGCTATTTTCTGGAGCTGGATTTTATCCACCTTGCCTACCCTGGTCAGCGGCATCATCCTGTCCGCGGGCCAGATGACCACGTGCTGCGGCCGCTTGTAGGAGGCGATGTCCTTGCAGAAATCGATGATCTCCCCGGGGGTCAGATCGGCACCCGGTTTCGGTTGCACAAAAGCAAAGATCCCTTCATCAAATAGCCGGTGCGGTACGCCCACCACCTCGGCTATGGCCACATCCGGGTGAGTAGCAATATGGTTCTGCACCTCATCCGGGAAGACATTGTAACCCTTTTGCTTGATCACGAATTTGCGGCGGCCGGACAGGTATAGGGCGCGGTACTTACCCATGTTTTTAAAGTACCCCAGGTCGCCGGTATAGAGGAGACCCTCTTTCGATATGACCCTGGCCGTCTCTTCAGGCTGGTTGAAATAACCGGGGAAAACGATGGGCGGATGGTAGCAGATCTCCCCTATCTCCCCGTCCGGAAGCTCCGACCCGGCGGAGCCGTCCTCACGCATGGGTTGGCGCACGGTGACCCCGGCCACGTCCGGGAAAGGCCTGCCCACCTGCCCCGCCATCTCTTCCACGGAGATGCCCGGAGGGGTAAAGGTGGCAAAGCCGGCATTCTCGGTCATGCCGAGACCTGTGCCGAAATGGGGCGCCATCTTGCTCAGCCGCTCCAGGAAGGGCACATCCACAGCCGACCCGGCGTAGATCGCGCTCTTTACACTGCTGAGGTCAAAGCTGTCATAATCCGGTAAAGACCAGAGCATCCTGTATTGCGTCGGAATCATGCCGAGGACGGTGGCGCGGTACTTCTGGGCCGCCTCCAAGGTAAGGCGCGGATCGAATACGCGAAGCATGATCGCCGTGCCGCCCACGTAAAATGTGGTCATCGGCGCTTCACTGGTCCCCGCCACATGGCTCGGGGGTAAATTGACCACCATTTTGAAATCGTCCCCGTAGACACCGATGCCCCTTGAAAGAATTTCGTTTTGAACGATGATGTTCTCGTGGGTCAGGAGAGCCGGCTTCGGTTCTCCGGTTGTCCCCGTGGTGTAGATAATCAAAGCCGGTGTCTGCGGAGTGATCTGCGCATACACTTTGGCCAGGTTCCCGCTTTGCATATCCGCCTCTTTCAACCGGCCGATCCTGGACGGATCTGTAAACTCCGCCACGGAGGCGGCGCCCGCGATGATGTCACCGGGTTTAGGGTCCGGGGTGAACTGGACCAGGTGCCGGACGTAGCTGCAGTTATCACGCACCGCTTCTCCTACCGTTCTGAAATCACGGGCGGGGGTGCTGCCGAGAAAGAAGAAAGCTTTCGGTTCAATTTTATCCAGGTCGCGCAGCACTTCGTTTTCCTTGAGGCGAAGATCAAGGGGCGCAACGATTACACCGATCTTGAAGCAGGCGTACATGAGAACATAGTGCTCCGGAAACGTCAGCAGCATGGTGGCCAGCCGGTCACCTTTCTTAAGTCCCATGTCGAGCAAGTTCAAGGCGATCAAGTCCACGGCCTCCACGAATTGCCTGTAGGTCATGGTCTTGCCGTCTTCGTACTGAACCATGGCCACCCGCTCGGGCGCGGTCCCGGCCCACTTTTCCAGGTAAGAATTCAAAAGGGGAAGTTTCCAATCCTTGCTCACTGTAAACCCTCCCGTTTGCATTTTTTTAAGAATTCAATGCACATGTTCACACCTTTTTTGGGATCCAGGGTCCAGGCATCGGCCCCGGTATAATCACGCACCTCCGCGGTGGTAGGACCGCCGCCGATGATCACGAACCTGCCGTTGCGCAGGCCTTTTTCACGCAGCAGATCGGTAACCTCTTTCATGGACTGAAAGGTGGGCGTGATCAGGGCGGACATGGCCACAACTCTGGCCCCGGTTTCATCCACCTTGGCCACGAAATCTTCAGGCGGCACATCCACGCCCAGATCGTGGACGTTAAATCCAGCCGCCTTGAAGACGGTGGCGACAATATTTTTACCGATATCGTGAATGTCTCCCTGCGGGGTGCCCAGGACAACGGCCTCGGGTCCGCCGGCATCACCGGCCTGCTGCGGGGTTAGCTTCAAGCCGGAGACAATCTTGTCAAAGATATCTGCCGACATGATCAGCTCTCCCAGGAAATACTCGCCCTGGCTGTAAAGCTCGCCGACATTATCCATCCCGGCCCGGCACTCTTCCAGTATCCCCCAGTGATCTTTTCCTCCCGCCAACGCCTGATCCACCAGCTGTTTAACATCGCCGTACGCCAGATTGGTAAACGCCCGGGTGATCTCTCCACCGGCTTTCTCCGCCGCCTTATCTGCGGAGGCGGGGAGCGTTTCTTCAGATGCTGCAAGCGGCGTCCGGCCCGCACGAACACCTCCTCCCCGGTAATGAAGGCCTGTTTCCACCATGGCTCTCAGGTTTTCCGGCTTAACGTCTACCGGGCACTCGCAGCCGGTTGTGAGCATGAACCCGCCGCCGGCGCCCACAACGTCGATCAGCCTTTTACAGTAATCCACAATCTCTTCGGGTTTACCAAGGGCCAGTAAAGCTGCGGGGACATCGCCGCTGATGCAGATGTGATCTTTAAGAATCTCCTTGGCCCGGAATATGTCGGTGGTGCCGTCCAGGTCGAGGACGCATTTACCCCTGGGCAGTTGCTTGAAATAGGGGAGGTTCATGATCCAGTCCGTGTCCAGGTGCAACCAGGGTGTGATCCCCGCATCGACGAAGGCATGCACGTAGCGCTGTAAAAAAGGCCACTCGAACCGCTCAAACACTTCCCGCCGGTAATAAAAGCCGGAACCTCTTTCGAGAACAATCCAGGCCACTTTTTTACCGTTGGCCCGGCAGACCTGGATGGTGTTGGCGATGAGATCGTCACAGGAGGCCTGCATGGCTGCCTCGACCCGGTCGGGCACTTCGTAAAGATCCCTGGTGAATTCGGTCAGGGTGCGGCAGAGCGAGAAGGCCATCAACACCGAGTCCACAAAGGCGCCGATTAAGATGGGCATACCCTGCTCTTCGCAGATGCGCAGGTCTGCATTGAACAGGTCGTTGGTGACAGTCATCATCTGCGTCATCTGTTCCAGCGATTTGCGTGATATCTTGGGATAGCGCTCATCCCAAAAGTTATTCCAACCAAGGGCTGCCAGCCTGGGGTAGTCCTCCCGGTCAAAAAGAACTCTTTCCTCCACCTGGTAGAGAGCGTCTTCGGGCAGATGTTTACCGGGAATCAGGTTGCGGACCGGCGCGCCGCAAAACCTGCCCGGCAGCATCGGGTAGTAGAAATTTGGTTTGCTGCCGATATCATACCCGTAGTCTTTGAAGCACCTGATCAAGACGTCCCGGCAAAGATCATGGTTGCGCCAGGCCTCTCCTTGAGTGATTCCATACAGGCGAGGCGCCGCGGTAAGGAGTAACGGGAATACAGGGTGCCTGTCTGTCATGTCCAGAGCAATGGCGGCTTTGATTCTTTCCACAGCAGATATTGTTTTACCCAAAGATAACGAACCTCCTTGTAAGCGATTAATCCCCTTCCTGTTTCTTTATTGTTGCAATTTTGCTGCCAAAAGGCAGTGACATCCAAAAGGGCGGTAATCCTTAACCTGAATGTTTATTTCATTAAATAATACTTGTAAGTTTGTCTATATTTAATACAATTTGTTTACCTGGTAAACAAATTAACGGTATCCCGTGTTAATTATTATTGATTAAGACACTCATACATGATAGTAAACAATTGCCGGCTGCTGATGCAAGCCGGCAATGAGTAGATTTATATTAATTTCAAGCCTTTGAATAGCCCTTCTTCTGCTTCGCGCCTGAATAGCGCCCCGGGTTACAGGGGCTTGTATAACAAGTATACAGTTTCTATTGATCAATAAATTAAAGTAGACCGAACTCCCTCAATTTATTGTAAAACGTGCGGCGGGAAATGCCCAGTTTGGATATCGCTTCCGTTCTGCTCTTACTATTGAGTAACGCTTCCCTGAACGCTTTTTCCTCCGTCTCCGCAACTATTTGGGCCAGCGTCTTCTGTTCTTCCAGCATTTTGCCTTTGCCTCTTTCCTTCTTCCTTTTGTCGTCAACGGGCATGTTATTTATGAAAAAAGCAGGCAGATGTTCCATTTTGATGACCGAACCTGACTCGGCGCTGACCAGGGCAACGGAATGTTCAAGGACGTTCATCAGTTCCCGCACATTTCCCGGCCAGTGATAGTTTTGAAAATGAACAATGACCTCCGGCGAGAGAATTATTTCCCTGGAATATCTGTACTTGGCCTTGAACCTGTCCAGAAAGTGCGTGCAGAGCTGCCCCATATCGTCCATGCGTTCTCGCAAAGGATTGATGTAAACAGGTATGACATTGATCCGGTAATACAGATCTTCCCTGAACAGGTTCCTTTCGATCAGGCCGACCAGATCTTTATTTGTTGCTGCTATGAACCGGATATCGGTATCGATTACCTTGGCGCCGCCGATGCGCTCAAACTGCTTGTATTGAATGGCTCTCAACAACTTTGCCTGCATCGTCAGAGGCATATCACCGATTTCATCCAGCAGCAGTGTCCCCTTGTTGGCCAGATACATCTTACCCGGTTTCCCCTTTTTATCAGCCCCGGTGAACGCCCCCGGTTCATAACCGAACAGTTCGCTTTCCATCAAATGTTCAGGAATGGCCGCACAATTTAGCACCACAAAATCATTCCCCGCGCGCGAACTGGCATTGTGGATCGCACGGGCAAACAGATCTTTTCCGACACCGCTTTCCCCCGTCAGCAAGATCGTGGAATCCGAATCAGCCACGGCTGCACACTTGACCAGGCTGCGGACGAAACTGATGTTGTTGCCGACGATGCTTTTAAAGGAATCCGGTAAAAGCTCTTTCGGTTTAAACTTAATTTTTTCTTTTTGCCCCAGGCGAGAATATTTTCTTTGATGAATTATGGTTGAAAGCAATTTGTGAACACTGTCAATTTGGCCGATGATCATGGCGCCGACCGTTTCTCCGTTTTCTTGTAAAGGGATGATGCTGACTACATACTCTGCTCCCGCTTTCTCCACCAGTACATTGCAGTGGATCTTGGGAATACCGGTTTCGATAACTTCCAGGACATACCTGTAATGGATCGAAGCTTCGGAAAGGTGTTTGCCCCATACCCTGGCTCTGGCATATTTCCTGGAGATTCCAAGCAGATCCTCGTAAACCTTGTTCGTAAAAACCAGCCTGCCCTCACGGTTATAGATCAAGACAGAGTCATTAATATAATCAAACAGCCTTAACAGCTCTTCATTGAACAAGATCTCACCTTCCAGGTACCTGTTTGATATAGAACAGAGGATCATCCCTGCATGTTCAGGAGAGTTTCTGTATGTATTTAGGCGGCAATCCTTATGCCGGCGCCCAGGGGTCTATCTGAATCTTAACAATTATCGAAGGTTAACACAAGCGGGCAGAACCGGCTATCTGGATGCGGCGGGGCCTTTGGTGAGAAGGCGCAGGGCGACGAGGTAGCCGTCAAGGCCGCGCCCCTTTATGGTGGCTATGCAGGCGGCGCGGATATAGGAGATCCTGCGGAACTCTTCCCGCGTATCGGGGTCGGTGATATGGACCTCTACCGCAGGCACGCCGGCGGCCTTGAGAGCGTCAAGAAGGGCGATGCTGGTGTGGGTGTATGCGCCAGGGTTGATGATGATCCCGTCAAATTTATGGTAAGCTTCCTGGATCGCATCTACCAGGACGCCTTCGTGGTTCGATTGCACAAATTCTGTTTTCACCCCCAGCTGCTCTGCTTCCGCCCTGATCATGGCCACAAGATCGTCATAGGTGGCCCGGCCGTATAGCTCCGGTTCGCGCAGGCCCAGCATGTTGAGGTTCGGCCCGTTAATCACCAGAATGTTCATGGAAATCCCTCCAGATTGCGGCGGCGGTCTCCCCGGGGGTGCCGGAATTATTATCAATTGCCGCGTCACGGAAGCGCTCGTAGAGCGGCAGCCGCTCCCTGAACATGGCTTCAAGATCGGCCTTCTCCGAGAGGGGGCGCCCTTCGCGGGGCAGAAGCGCCGGGTCGCGCATAAGATGATAGATGCGGCCATTCTGATGGAGTGAGGGGTAGTTTCGCGCATCCTTGACCACCCCGCCGCCGGTGATGATGATCTTTCCGCTTTCTCTCCCCGCCCCGGCGGTTACTTCGCGCTCAAGACGGCGGAATTCCGCCTCGCCGGAGGCGGCAAATATTTCAGGGATGGAGCGGCCGGCTTTTTTGACTATTTCAGCGTCCACGTCGATGATTTCACGTCCGGTCATCTTTGAGAGGGCCAGGCCCACGGTGTTCTTGCCGCAGCCCGGCATGCCCACAAGGACAATATTGGTCATGT
>CAZPET010000035.1:0-10698 GCA_964585625.1 uncultured Syntrophomonadaceae bacterium | reverse complement strand
TTGACCTCGCTGCAGCCTGGGCCCGGCCGTAACAGACCTCTGTTTCACCTATAGTTTACCCGGAATTAATTATATTATGACCGGGCGGTAAGTTTTTAGGTAGGTTTCTGCAGGCGGTATTGGACAGAATAATTAAATTATTATGCTAATAAAAAATCTTTTTAAATTTTAGCAGGATTATCTAGCTCGCCGTTGAATATAATAACTAACAGGTCAAACGATAAACCTAACCTCCTACACTATATATCTTTTCAATACAGGGGTCTCCCCTGTATTTTTTTATCCTGCTGATAACAGAAATGCAAAAAAGGAAAAGTTCACCGGACTGTTGAATTGCAGTAGAAAATTGAGCGTCTCGAGAAAGGAGCGCAGGCGATGCCCTCTCCGCCCGTGAAAGAGCTTTCAAGAACAAGGCAGCTTGGATTTGCCGTGGGCAGCGCTGCTTTTACAATTCTCGAGAGAATGTTGATCCTCTTTCTACCCTATTTTTACCTGCCCCCCGCTGAATACGGGGTGGCCAATCTTATTCCCAACCGGACCTGCCTGGGGATATTTACGGCCCTGGGGGCCGCCCTGTTCCTGGGCCGGCTGGTTGACGGGCTGGCCGATCCGCTTGTGGCCGTGTTCAGCGATAACTGCCGCGCCCCCCTGGGCAGGCGCAAGATATTTTTACTGGGCAGCGGGTTGCCGCTGGCCCTAACGGCCGCGCTTATATTTTTTCCGCCCCTTCCCAACGGGGAATCGTCAAGCAACGGGCTCTGGCTGGGACTGCTGCTCTCCCTTTTTTACATTGCTTTTACCGCTTATGTCAATCCCTATCTTGCCGTGATGGCGGAGCTGGGGCACAGCGATCATCAGCGGATCAATCTCTCCACCCTGATGGCCCTGTTCGGCCTCCTGGGGATGGGCGGTGTGACTGTTCTGGTCCCGGCGTCAGCCGCCGGACTGATGAATGCAGGATTTTGTTTTCGAACTGCATACCAGCGGGTCACCGTCGGTTCGGCCGCGATTGCGCTGCTACTGCTTTACCTGGTCACCGTAAGCTTTGACGAAAAGAAACACTGCCTTCCGGCCCGGCCGCAGCAGGTTGGTCTGTGGAGATCGCTCAGCCTGACAGCTGCAGTGCGCCCTTTTCGCATCTTCCTGGCCGGTGAAATATTTCTCCAGTTTGCTATGAACATGATCACTCTCGGCCTGGTCTACTATGCCGTGGTCCTGTTCCAAAAAGATGATCAGTTCATGGCCGTCCTGGCGGGGCTGATCCTGGGGGTGGCTCTTTTAAGCTTCCCGCTGGTGAATATGGCTGCGAAAAAGGCAGGCAAGAAGAAGGTTATCCTGGCGGGAGTGGCGCTGCTGGTCTTCTGTTCCCTGGCCATATTTATCCTCAGCTGGAACATGAGCGGCATCTATTTTTACCCGGGACTGGCCATATTCGGGCTGGCCGGGCTGCCGCTGGCCATATTAACGATATTGATCAATCCCACGATTGCGGACCTGGCCAGGGCGGACAGCAATATGACCGGACAGCGGCGCGAAGCGATGTTTTTTGGAGCCCGGGCGGTCCCTTTGAAGCTGACCATCGCCGCGGCCGGGGTGACCTTCTCTTTCCTGCTTGCCGCTTTCGGAAAAGATATCGCCAGGCCCCTGGGAATCCAGTTAAGCGTCCTGCTGGTATCGCTGTCCGGCCTGGCCAGCTTCTTCTTTTTCTCCCGCTATCCCGAGGAAGAGGTAAGCGCACGGCTCGGCGAAAAAAAGTAGATCCGTGTCAGCCCGGGCAGGCCGGGGGAATATTGATCAGGAGGCTTGCGGCCGGCAGAGCAGGGAGATAACGAACAGCAGAGCCATCGACAGGACAATGGCTGCTCCCGAAGGAAGATCCAGGAAATAAGAGAGAATCAGGCCGCCGACGCTGCCGCCGATCCCGGTGGCCAGCGACAGGCAAAACATGTTCCGGTAATTTCTGCTGAAGCGGTATCCTGTTGCTGCGGGGATTACCAGGAGCGCCGAGGCGAGAACAATTCCCACCAGCTTTACCGAAACCATCACCGTCAGCGCCATCGCGGCCAGCAGGCCGAAGTAAAGCAGCTTCACCGGGAGCCCGCTGGCCAGGGCGGCCTCTTCATCAAAGGAGATCGCCAGCAGTTCTTTAAAGAAAAGGCCGGTAAAGAGCAGCACAATGGCCATCACCACGGCCAGCAGCCTCAGTTCCGCGGCTGAAACAGAGAGGATGTTCCCGAAAAGCAGAGAGAAAATCTCCGGGTAATAACCTTTTAAACTGCTCAGCAGGGCGATGCCGAAAGCCATCCCGGCGGCAAAGAAGATACCGATAACGGTATCCTCATACAACTGCCCCCGCCGGCTGATATGTCCGGTGGCCAGCGCGGTGGCCACGGCAAACGCGCTGCCGCACCAGAACGGATCCAGTCCCGTGACCAGGCCCAGAGCAATTCCTCCCAGGGCGGTATGCGAGATGCCCACCCCGAGAAACGAGAGCCGTTTCAGGACGACAAAAAAGGCCACTGCCGAGCAGAGGGTGCCGACCATTACCGCGGCCAGCAGGGCGCGCTGCATGAAGCCGTAAGCGAGCATCTCGGCCATCAGCGGGGGCCCTCCCCGCGTGTGGAAGCCATCTCCAGAAGATCGTAGGAGCAGCGGTAGGCCTTCTGCAGGGCGGGGCTGTGCAGGACCTGCTGCGGTTCGCCGTGGATATGCATGGTGCGGTTGATGCAGAGGAGCCGGTCCGCGAAAGCGGCCAGAGAGACAATGTCGTGTGATACTAGCAGCACGGTCAGTCTGTAATTCTGCTGCAGCCGGCGGAGCCGCTCCAGAAAAAGCTGCTGCACGGTCAGATCCAGGCCGGTGCCGGGTTCATCCAGGAACAGCAGCGCGGGGCGGCGGACCAGGGCCCGGGCCAGGAGCACCCGCTGCTGCTCGCCGCCGGAAAGATCGCCAAAAGGCCGCGCGGCCAGGTGGAGCGCATCCACCGCGGCCAGCATCTCGCGGCAGGCCTCTTTTTCTTCTCGCTTCAGGGAGCGCAGCAGGGTCCGGGGAGAGTAGCATCCCGTCTTGACCACATCTGCGGCCGAGAGAGGGAAGCGCCGGTCATAAGCCCGGTTTTGCGGAATATAGCCGATTTTTTCCCTGACCGGACCGAGCTGTCCGGTCGGACAGCCGAGCAGCATGGCCCGGCCGGCACAGGGTTTGATTAACCCGAGCAGGGTCTGCAGAAGGGTGGTCTTGCCGCCCCCGTTGGGGCCGATCACGCCGATCATCTCACCGCGGTTCACCTCAAAGGTGATCTCCTGCAGCACTACGGCTGCGCCTTTTTTCACGGTGAGCCCCCCGGCAAAGACGGCCGGGCTGTTATCATTCTGAGAAGGCATCTTTTAACACCGCCGTATTGTAGCGCATTAAATCCAGGTAGCTTTCCCTTTGGGAAAGCCCTGCACCGCCCAAGGGATCCAGCAAAATCACCCTGCCGTCAATTTCACGGGCAATCATCTCCGCCACGGCGGCTGAAAGCTGGGGTTCCGCAGCGACCACCCGGACACCGTGCGTCCGGCAGAGGTCGACCAGCCCGGAAATCCAGGCCGCCGACGGTTCCTGGCCGGGGAAATCCGAGATCACCGCCGCCTGGTCCAGCCCGTAACGGGCGGCAAAATAATGCCAGGCGGCATGAACAGAGATGAAGCTCTTTTCCGGCAAAGCGTCCAGGGATGCGCGGATCTCCTCGTCAAGGGCGGTCAGCTCACGCTGGTATGCAGTTAAATTGGCCCGATAGAAGGTTTCATTTTGCGGATCTGCCTCTACCATTGCTTCAGCGATAGCCGGGCAGAGGTAATCTCTTACTGTAAGCGGGTCCAGCCAGAGATGCGGGTTAAAGGGCTCGCCGGTCTGCAGCCCTGAAGAGAGCTCCTGCGGCGGGCTCCATCCCCGCTGCAGCGCAGCTTCAGCGAGACCCAGGATGATCAGGCGGTCGGAGCCGGCAGCGGCTGCTTTCACCGTCCAATCATCCAATCCTCCGCCGATGTGAAATAAAAGGTCCGCCCGGGAGCTTCTTTTGACCTGATCCGCCGTAGGCTCAAATGTGTGGGGGCTGGCCCCCGCAGGCAAGAGGCAGGTTACGGTCACCTTTTCTCCACCCAGGCGGCTGGCCATATCGGCCAGGGGGAAAATCGTCGCAACCGCCTCTATTCCGGGGCTCTCATCTGCGGGCGGATGGGGGTCCGTTTCGCATCCGGCACCCAAAAATGTAATCGCGCCCATCAACAGCAGCAGCAAGATCATCTTGCCGGTATTGTTTTTCATAGAAGTTGTTCCCCCGGTGGTGTAGATGTAATGTCTAACCTGTATAAAATCTTCTCCGGCGTCTTTTCAGCGCGCAGGCATCACCTTAAATCTTACTCTTTCGGAATAGATATTGCAAGAAATAGCGGGTGAAAAACCGGCCAAAGGGTTATCTTCAAACCGGGCGATACATCCGATATGATGCCATATTTATTTATATTTACACATAATTCACACTTAACAAAAGTTAACTCTTAAATTATATGATGAAATATGCTTTAATATAAGCGGAAGGTTCTCCTCAAGAATGATGCTGTCTAAAGGAGCAAGATCTATGTTTAAAAACAAGGAGCAATTTAAGCGTAGTTTTGTCCAAAAATTCCGACAGATGCATGGTAAAGATATCGCCGCGGCCACTCCCGAAAGCGTTTACCAGACCCTGGGCGGCATGGTTCGTGAAGGGGCGGCGGCACACTGGATTGATACCAACAAGTCCTACCGGGAAAGCGAGGCCAAAAGGGTCTACTATTTTTCAATGGAGTTCCTGCTCGGCCGGCTGCTTGAAAGCAACCTGCTCAACCTGGGCGCGCTGGAGCTCTGCCGTGAGGGATTGGACGAGCTCGGCTTGAACCTGGACGAAGTCCTTACCGCCGAGCCAGATGCCGGTTTGGGTAACGGCGGACTGGGCCGGCTGGCGGCATGTTTCCTCGATTCCCTGGCATCCCTGGGATTGCCCGGCCATGGTTGCGGGATCCGGTACCGCTACGGACTTTTTGAACAGGTTATTGCCGGCGGCAACCAGGTTGAAGTGCCCGAAGACTGGCTCCGCGGAGGCAATGTCTGGGAAACACGGCGCCCCGAAGAGGCGGTTGAGGTCAGGTTCGGGGGCAGGGTGAGAACAGAGCAGGCCGGAGGGCGGTTGCTGTTTCACCATGAAGATTATGATTCGGTTCTGGCAGTGCCCTATGATCAGCCGGTGATCGGCTATCAGAACAGCACCGTGAATACGCTGCGTTTATGGAGCGCCGAACCTGTCCTGATCGATTTAAAGAGGGGCTGCCGCGAACCCGGCTGCTACCGCAATGTTGTTGAATACAAGCACCGGCTCGAAGCTATCAGCGAGCTTCTCTACCCCGATGATTCCAGCCGCGAAGGGAAGTCGCTGCGGCTGCAGCAGCAGTATTTTCTTGTTTCCGCCGGGCTGCAGAGCATTGCCAGGCTTTATAAAAAGAGGTACGGTTCCCTGAGGAATTTCCATCACCGGGTGGCGGTGCATGTAAACGATACCCACCCTGTTCTGGCCATCCCCGAGCTGATGCGTATTTTGATCGACGATGAGGGGATGAGTTGGGAGGAAGCCTGGGAGATTACCGAACAGACCGTCTCTTACACCAACCATACCACCCTGAGCGAAGCGCTGGAGATGTGGCCGGTCGATATTTTTGCGCCCCTCTTTCCCCGCATCTTCCAGATCGTGGAGGAGATCGACCGGCGTTTCCGGAGTGAGCTGGTCCGGCTTGCTCCCGGGAAGGTAAGCAAAGAGCTGAACACAGCCGTGATCGCCGACGGGCATGTCAAAATGGCCCATCTGGCCGTGGTGGGCAGCCACAGCGTCAACGGCGTCTCCAGCCTGCATACTGAAATTTTGAAACAGCGGGAGATGCAAGAATTCTACGAAATCTACCCGGCGAAATTCAACAACAAGACGAACGGGATCAGCCACCGCCGCTGGCTGCTCCAGGCCAATCCCCTCCTGGCCTCCCTGGTTACCGGGACAATCGGCCCGGACTGGATCGGCAATCCCGGGAACCTGTCACAGCTGTTGAACTATGCCGGGGACGTTTCATTCCAGGAAAAGATCTTTCAGGTCAAGCAGCAGAACAAGGCCGCCCTTGCAAAAATTATCCGGGAGCGCTCAGGCTGGAATGTCGATCCGCATTCGATCTTCGATGTCCAGGTGAAACGGATGCATGCATATAAAAGGCAGCTTTTGAATGCGCTGCAGATTCTGTACCTTTATAACCGGCTGCTTGAGGAGCCCAACCTCGAGATGACACCGCGGACCTTTATCTTTGGCGGGAAGGCGTTCCCGAATTATTTCCTGGCGAAGCGGATCATCAAATTGATCAATACGCTTGCCGGTGTGATCAATAATGACACCCGGGTTAACGATAAACTGAAGGTTGTCTTCCTTGAAAACTACTCTGTCTCCCTGGCCGAGAAGATTATCCCCGCCGCTGATGTCAGCGAGCAGATCTCGACGGCCGGCAAAGAGGCCTCGGGGACGGGCAACATGAAATTCATGCTTAACGGGGCTATCACCATCGGAACCATGGATGGGGCCAACGTCGAAATTGCGGCGGCGGTGGGCCGGGAAAACATCTTTATCTTCGGCCTGGATGCTGCAGAGGCGATGCGCTGTCACCACCACGGCTATCGCGCGGCAGAGCTTTACGCCCGGGAGCCCCGGATCAAAGAGGTTGTTGACCAGCTGGTAAACGGCTTTTTACCGGTAAGACGGGAGGAGTTCGCCCCGATCTATGATTCATTGATCACCTTCAATGACGAATACCTTGTGTTGAAAGATTTCCTGGATTATGTAGAGGCCCAGGAGCTTCTGGAAAGAACCTTCAGGGACAGAAGCCGCTGGTTAAAAATGAGCATAGAGAATATCGCCCGCGCCGGGCAATTCTCCAGCGATCAGACCATCGCCGGCTACGCGGACGAGATCTGGGGGATAAACCCGCCGGCAACGGAGCAGCCGGTCCCAACCGCCGCTCCGGAGCAGCAGCTGCCGGGCTGACACAATGCAAATACCGGGCCGGTTGATCATGCACGTTTGCTGCGGTCGGTAACCTGAATGATAATTTTTGCTTCTACCTGGTCATTGATCCGGCGGATTTTGCCGGGCAAGGTGCAGGCATCAATGACCAGCAGCAGGGCGAGGCATCCCCCGATAACATAAAAGGGGAGAAGACCCACCGGTAAGGCCGCCTTTGTCAGGTAAAGGTAAGAACCTGCAGTTAATCCGCTTAAAAAAAGGATGATCATTGCGCCGAGAGGATCTTTCAAATAAAACCTGTGCCCTCCGAAAATTCCGGTGCAGAGCCAGCTAAGCCAGGCGACAACCGGCTTTTTCCCCCTTCTCCTGAATAGCTGCTCCACCATTTCCAACTCTTCGGGGCCAAGATCGTCTTTAAATACAACGTTTGACATTGCCTTCGCCTCCTATGTCAGAATATGGACTTATATATAAAATACGGCGCCGGAGGGAATTAACCTTCTATGTAAAGTATGGAATTATTACACAAAAATAGGGAGGCATTAGAAAAGCCCCCCGATCTTTCAAAACCAAGGCAGCCTGCTATTACAGCCGGTTGCGCAGCTCCTCCATGATCTCTTCAGGCCTTTTTCCGGCCGCGTTGATCACTACCGCCCGGCCTGAAATATCCTGCATTCCCATCATGTTTACGTCCATGCCCGAAACGACAACGGCGTCATATTCGCTGATTCCGGTTCCGCTGATGGCAGCTTTGTTTTCCAGGTTGATCACCTCGTAACCGGCCCGGTGCAGCATCTGCTTCAGCGGTGACAAAGAATCGCTTACCGCAACCCGCCTGGCCATCAAATCAACTCCTTTACATATGCTGTCCATATTATTGCCGCCCGGACCTGAAACTAAAAAAGAAATAAAATTCTGAAGCAAAAATACCGCTCAGGGATGTTCAAATAACTTCCGTCGCTACTTGGATAAATTTCCGGCAGGATTTGTCGTGGTGTTGTAGTAATATAACTTTAAAAATGGACCTTTGTCAGGACGTGTCGATAATTGAACGATGCCGGGGGGAGGTGGCGGACAGCCTGACCATTTGTGACTTCCAGAACCGTGGCAGCATAAGATAAACTAAATTAGAATGAGGAGAAAAAATGGAGAATTCATTGGTCGAGAAAATTACCGCCCTTATCTCCAGGCTGGAAAGTATGCGGGCGAACTTTTACCCGGCCGATTGGGATGCAGACCCGCTTTATGATGTTATCCGGGAACTTCGCCAGATCACTGCAGAGGTAAAAGAAAAGCATTATGAAGCGCCACCTTTACGGCAGGTAGGGACAGCCGGTAAATAATCGGCGCCGCCGGGAAATACCCCGGCCCGGTCTTATCATTTTTTTGACGGCAGACCTTGGAAATAACAGGGTCCAGGCATGGTATCAATAGAGCCGCTTTGCTTGTGCAGGCGGCTCTTCCATATATTTAAATCCCCGGCAGTGCCACTTTCAACAAAATTAAAACCCCAGATAAATGAATATTTACATTATTTAAAATATATGATATATTCAAGCTACTTGATCAGTCCCGGAGGGAGGTGGTTCCCTCATTGGAAATCTCCTTTCCCATACTAATTTCATAAGGAGGTGTAAACCTGCTTTCCATATTCGGGGAGCAGGAAGGATTTCATGATGATGGACCATCCTCTTTTGATTACCACCATGCTAAACCGGGCGCGGAAACTCTTTCCGAAGAAAGAGATCTTTTCGCGCTGTCTTGATCGGGACCACCGCCTGAATTACGGTCAATTTTACGAACGGGTTTGCCGCCTGGCAAATGTACTGACATCACTGGGGATTAAACCCGGTGATCGGGTCGGCTCATTTGCCTGGAATAACCACCGCCACCTAGAGCTCTATTTTGCCGTTCCCTGCAGCGGCGCGGTGCTTCATACAATCAATTTGCGCCTTTTTCCCGAGCAGCTCGTGCATGTGATCAACCACGCCGCCGACAGGGTCATCTTCATCGACGAAGACCTGGCACCTCTCCTGGCCCGAATCGCCGATCAACTGACCACCGTGGAAAAATATATCATTCTTTCCGATAAAGAAGAGCTGCCCGAAATAAATCTTCCCAACGCGATCAGTTATGAAAAGCTGCTTGCGGAAGCGCCCGCTTCATTTGATTTTCCAGAAGATCTCGATGAGAACTCTCCCGCGGCCATGTGCTACACCACCGCCACCACCGGGGCGCCCAAGGGGGTTATCTATACCCACCGCTCCATCTACCTGCACGGGATGATGGTAGCTCTCCCCGACACCCTGGGGGTCCGCGAGCGCGACGCCATTCTGCCCGTTGTGCCCATGTTTCATGTTCTCTCCTGGGGGATCCCTTATGCCGGGGTCTGGATGGGCTCAAAGCTCGTCCTCCCGGGGAGGTTGCTCACACCGGAAGCGATCTGCAAGCTCATTGAAGCAGAAAAAGTAACCCTGCCGGTCGGGGTGCCCACGATCTGGATCGGCCTCCACCAGCATCTGCAGAGCGGCGCCCGCTACGATTTCAGCAGCGTCCGCTATATCGTCAACGGCGGTTCCGCCATCTCAAAATCGTTGATCAAATCTTTCAATGAGAATTACGGGATCAAAGTTCTGCACGGTTACGGCATGACCGAGACCTCCCCGGTAGTCGTGATCTCCGAGTTAAAAAGCTACATGGACGAATGGGACCCCGATCGCCGCTACGCCCAGCAGGGCAAGCAGGGGCTGGTGGTGCCCGGAACCGAGATGAAGATTGTCGATGAAAACGGTGCTGCAGTGAAATGGGACGGCAAGGAGATGGGCGAGCTCTGCTTCAAGGGGCCCTGGATTGCCGGTTCCTACTACCGGGATCCCGAAAGAAGCGCCGAAAGCTTCAAAGACGGCTGGCTCCATACCGGCGATATCGTCACCGTCGATGAAGAAGGTTACATCTTTATCCAGGATCGGGCCAAGGACCTGATCAAAAGCGGCGGCGAGTGGATCTCCTCCATCGACCTGGAGAACACGATCATGGCTCACCCCGCCGTTGTCGAGGCGGCTGTGATCGCTGTACCTGACGAAAAGTGGGTCGAGCGGCCGCTGGCCTGTGTCGTCCTGAAAGAAACGGCCAGGGAAGAAGTGACCCAGGAAGATATCCTCGAGTTTCTCAAAGACAAGGTGGCCAAATGGTGGATTCCCGACCGGGTCCTGTTCCTGGATGAGATCCCCAAAACCAGTGTCGGCAAATTCAACAAGAAGCTGCTGCGCGAAACCCACGCCAAACCGTGATAAACCGAAAATGCAAGGAGAGGTGACAGGGGGACGGTTCTTCCTGTCACCTCATTTTTTGCCTGCGTGACACGCCTGATGCAGGAGGGGGCAGATCAAAGACAGAATTAAGCCATAAACTGCGGAAAATATTCATGGCTGCATTTTTAAACAGATGGCGTATCAAAGGAGGAGACCGGACGTTGAAAGAGATCTCCAGAAAAAATTGGGCGCTGATCTGGATCCTCGGGATGACCGGCCAGATCTGCTGGAATGTCGAAAATTCCTGGTTCAACACTTTTATCTACGCCAAGGTGGCCAAGGAGCCCGCCATCATCTCCTGGATGGTCGGGGTCAGCG
>CAZPET010000034.1:0-10843 GCA_964585625.1 uncultured Syntrophomonadaceae bacterium | reverse complement strand
ACGTGGATGTATTCACTTTTTGCATAATATATTTCGTACCACTATCACAGACAACAAGATATGTTTGGTTAACCAGACCGTTGCCGAACTTGTCACATCGAACAGGTTTCCCCCTGAAGCAAAACCTGCCGGCGATCTCTAACATGGGTCCACCCCCCATAACCTCTCCGGGTATATTTTTGCCTTTTTCCAATTCCTGATGGCAGCATAAACAGTATCTTTATCCTCCGGATAAGTAATGCCATACCATTTTTCTTCAGTTGGCAACACTTTAACGGATGCTTTTGCTTCAGCAATCTGTTTGTTTATTGCTGAAGGTAAATAATATTCGCTCTTTAGGAGGGTTGGCGGTAAGCTTTTTAGAAAGTTAGGAAATTCCATGATAAGTTCATCCATCATGGAAAGACCAAACCCCCAAAGATTCATGGAGACAATGGTACCCGGAGGGATAAAGGATCTTCGGCCGTCCCTGTCGATATACACTGCACCGCCATCCGCTTTTTCTAGATGCGTATGTTCCTCAATACCGGAAAGGAAGCCTTCTTCATTAATCCGGCAGATACCACGGGACACAGATCCATGGTCGGTAAGCGTATTCTCGATTCTGTAACCTACCATGGCGTGTTCATTATCTTGATGTGAAGCGCTTAAGAAATCGTAGATAGTTTTTATGGCTCCCGGTCCGTAATAATCATCAGCATTCATAACAGCAAAGGATGATTTTACTAATTTGCCGGCGCTCATGACAGCATGGGCGGTACCCCATGGTTTCGTCCGCTCCGGCGGCGCCTTGAATCCTTGAGGAACGTTTGTGAGAAGCTGATGAACGAATTTAACCTCCATGTATTTACTTACCCTCTTACCGATGGTCCGGCGGAAGATGGGCTCGATTTCCGGCCTTACGATAAAAAGAACTGTTTCGAAACCGGCACGCTTCGCATCGAAGAGGGAAAAATCAATAATAAAATGCCCGAATTCATCAACAGGGTCCAGCTGCTTTAAACCACCATATCTGCTACCTATGCCTGCAGCCATAATAATGAGTGCGGGTTTTTCCAAAGCTTACACCTCACAGTAAGTCCAAAAGCATCCGCCTTTTCAACTACATGCTATCGCGATAAAGGTTAAAGTCAAGGCATTTTAGCGAAGTTATAATATATGTGCAAAAGATCATAAATTGTGTATAAATCAATCAACAATGGCTGTTAATCACGTTCGGTTTTTGCAATGGCCGGGGCAGCCGTGTTAAAATATTATTGGCGCTAAATCAGGGGGGATACCTTTGATTAAAAATTTAAACAAATTATCCTTTACCCAATACGGCCAGGTGCTGGATAATAAATTACCAAACCGGGGGTTTCCCGAAGGACCAAAATGGAGCGAGGAAATGCGTACTGTGAGAAATCGTACAGGGCATTATACTTGCTTTCAAGACAGTGAAATTTACCTTGATTTTGAGGAAGGTATGGCTATTCTTGAGGTTGCCCTTGATGACCGCATTAAGAATATTGATTATTTTTATTTGGATAAGCCAGTCTGCATAAAGCGTGGCGTCTATTTTACAATTACACCCTTTAAAGACTACTGTACAGTAAGAATTGCGTATATTAAAGGTGCCCAAAGCAATTTGGTATTTGTGCCTCCCGTTAAGAAAAAGCTCACGATATCTCCAAAGCTCAAGATAAATGATATTTATACCCTTTTTTATCAGGAGAAAGAGAAAGGATTCTTTTTTAAAGGTGAACAGCACAATCCTTTTGAGCTGACTTATGTCGATTCAGGTCAGATGCATAGCGTGGTAAATGGTCAGGATTATATTCTTAAGCAGGGAGAAATGATGCTTTATGGCCCCGATCAATGGCACATGCAATATGCTGATGCTGACTGCTACGTATGTTTTATTACGATTACCTTTGACATGGAATGTACTTTTAGCAAAGCTTTACTAAACAAAATAATCAAGGTAGGATCCGATACCGCGGCGCTGTTGCGCCAGCTTATTAAAGAAAACGAAAATGCAGATATGTTTAGCAATGATCTTATTATAAGTTATCTGGAAGAATATCTCCTGAAAACCCTTCGCTATTTATATAGTGGTAAAACTGACCCAAAACTCGAAACAACTGTTACACTTAAAAATGAAAATCAAATTGTGGATGAAGCTTTAAAATACATTTCAAAAAAAGTATATGAAAATCTAAGTGTAAATTCAGTGGCAAAAGAGGTCAACGTAAGCTCTCCCTATCTGGCGACACTATTTAAAAAGCATCTGCAAATAACACCCCGCGAGTACATTACCAGAATAAAACTGGCTGAAAGTAAAATATTGATCAAGGAAGGCAAGCTGAATTTCACCCAGATAGCAGATTTGTTAAAGTATTCGTCGGTGCATCATTTTTCAAGGCAGTTTAAAGCAAAATTTGAAATTACACCGACAGAGTACTCGAAAGCCCTTAAATAAGATAAAAGAGTTTGTATTTCGCTTTCTCTCCTGACCACTTAGTTGATTTCGGTGCCTGGCACCAAGGCGGAAGACAAGCCGGGCCCGGCGTCCCTTTCGGGATAACGCCGGGCCCCGGGTACCTTTGCTTCTTCCGTTTAAGCTTCCGTCTCGTTTTCTTCTTCTCCTTTTTCTTCCCCTTCCTTTACTTCTCTCTTCTCTTCCGGCTGTCCCGCGGATATGGACTCTGCTCCCTTTTCCGCCGCAGGGCTTGTGGTAACGGTTGGAGCAGGCGTGTCTGCACCCCCGGCTGGGACCGGGCGCAGCGAGCCGAAGCGGGTGCCCAGGGCCGCTCCCACCGCCAGGGCAAATATCAGCAGGGAGAAGAGAGAGCCGGCCAACGGGACCATGCTGATTGCGCCGAGGATCAGCACGCCAAGGGCAATTGCCCCGAGGGGATTGACCGTGCCGGCGGATGCAGCGCCGACAATTTTTTCACCAACAAGCCGGGAGAGGGCCGTATAGCCGAGGATACCGGCCAGCGCCAGGGCCAGTATCTCTACAAAGATAAGTGGAATGCCGATGATCGTGATCGCCAGAAGGATCATCAGCGGTACGGTCAGGACTACGGCGAGCAGTCCCCAACCGATCACCGCGCCGGGCCGGGAGAGGAGGGCCTGCCCCGCGGTTTGGACATGCCGCGGGAAAAGGGAGAAGGTCAGCGCGCCCAGAGCGAAAAGCACCACCATGTTCAACAGCCCCCGGGCCACGTGTCCGGGCCAGCCGAACCAGGAGGTCCCAGGGAAAACCCGCCATCCCTCACGGAAGATCGAGACCCGGGGCAATAACCTGATATTGCTGAAGGCGCGGCCGATACCGTCGAAGACAGTCTCCAGGATATCTCCGATACCCTCAAAGTCATCGAGGCCGCGGAAGTGGTATCCGTTAGAGCGAAACATCCGGTCGATCTCGGCTTCGCTGAGCTCTTCGTCCACCTCGACGGAGCCCGCACGGGCCCCCTCGGCAGCCTTGACCAGACCATGTTCGACATAAACCCTGCCGCCGACTTCACTTTCGGGGCCGAGCTCGACAATGCCGCGGGTGAGAGTAACATCCCCCCGGACGGTCCCGGTGATGATCACGTTCTTCCCCCGGCTGGTCACGTTCCCCAGCACCTCCCCGGGAATGCGCAGCTCGCTAAGGCCGCTGTCCACATCACCGGCGACCGTTCCCCTGACCTGGACCGCACCAAGTTCCGCGCCCACGTTGCCGCCGACTGCTCCTTCCACGATCACCTCGCCCATGTGCGCCACCACGTCGCCGCTAACACTGCCGATGATCAGCACCTGGCCCATGTTCGCCCCCACATTGCCGTTGACCTCTCCGTGCACGGTGACCTGGCCCATGTTGCTATCCACATTTCCGTTGACCATGCCGAGAATCTCGACTTCACCCATGTTCACGGTAACGTTACCGTTCACCGTCGTGCCGCGGGGAATCTCCAGGCTCCCCGCTGCCTTATTGATATCCCCCTCAATCACGTTCTCGCGGGCGGAGGCGCCTCCCGCGAGCAGCAGCAGAGTCAGGGAGAGGAGCACGGCCCACTTAAACCTTTTCATCTTTAACATTCCTCCACTTCTGTTAGTTTCTTTAGTACCGCTATTTCCAGCAAAACGAGCAGCAAGGCCGGCCCGATTAACCAGGCCGGATTAAAGCTTTGCCCGAGGTAGATTATCTTAAACAACACATCCATAAGCAGGCTGCAGCTGCGGGTTAGGCCCACGCTCAACCACCAGGACCAGTAACCCGGGTCTAATAGCAGCGCGGCCGCCCCGGCCACCGCGTACAGCAGCAGCGCGACAAGCCCCGCCGGAAAAGGAGCGGCCGGCGCGCTTCGGGCCTGTGCGAGGACTGCGGCAGCAAAGTTAGGGCGAAGCGCCGCGTCGCAGCGCAGGCGACCGGCCAGCTCCGCCGCCTCTCTGATATCACGGTAGACTGCCCGGCAGATGGGGCAGTGCTCCAGGTGTGCCGTATACTGCGCTCCCTCTTCTTCTCCGTCCACCACGGCCTGCCAGATCAGCGGGCTGGGACACTTTTTCAACGACTATGCTCCCCCTTTCGCAGCGCTTCGCGAAGCATGATCCGGCCCCGGTAGAGCCTGTTTTTCACCAGGCTGAGGTTAAGGCCGAGGACCGCGCCTATTTCCGCATAGCTCAACTCGTTTACGTGCTTCAGGATCAGGACCTCCCGGTAAATCGGGGGCAGTGTACGCAGCGCCCCGGCCAACTCTTGCTCTGTTTCACGCTGCAGGTAGATATGTTCCGGCCCCGGGTGCGGGTCCGCCTTCGCCGCCGTGACTCGTTCTGCCACCGGGATCTCCCGGGTGGCGCGCCGCAGGTTGCGGCAGAGATTCAAGGCGATGCGGAACAACCAGGGCCCGGCCGGCCTGCTCCGGTCGTAGCTCTGCAGCCTGGCGCAGGCGCGCAGGAATGTTTCCTGGGCAATATCTTCCGCCAGGAAACTGTCTCCGGTATACCGCAGGGCCAGGCGGTAGATCGCGTTCCCGTGCTGTTCCACCATTTCCCTCAACAATGCCTGCGGCATCCGCTCACCGTCCCCTTGCCTCTCCATATAGTAATACACCGCCGCGGTAAAAAAGTCTGACCTTATTTTTATTTTACCGCCTGCCGCCCCCTCCGTCCCGATCATTCCAAATCTGAACAAAAACTAGGAGTAAAACACTGGGTTAACCCGGGGTTTGAAAGCACAATCTAACATCGCTTCTTTTTTGAGAAAGCGTATCGTATACTTTTTGCCTGTTATGCCAGGCCTGGTTGTATGAGTCAGAGGCTTCAGAAAGAGTTTTTGCCACATGCAGGGCTGCATTGGTCTCCCAAAGCTTTCGGGCTACACCCTACCGGATATATTCTTCATTGAATTGAAAACTGGATAGAGATTCTGCAAGAGTTTTTTCCAAAAGGTAAAATTCATCTGCCGGCGCCGAGATACCCGTAATTATGTAAACAGCATAGTATCCGGCATCTACATTGTACATATAGCTTTTCATCAAATCAAAAACGCTTGCCGCAAAAAGACCTTCGCATTTACCTCTTTTCTTGCAGGATATTTCATTAAAATGAATAACTTTACAGTAATCGGTTCCCGGGGACGCCTTGGCAACACCTTTATTTAGAGGAGGGATATATTTGAGTGAAAGCTTCAGGGTAAGTAACAGGACCAAATGGTCCTACTCTGTAGGCGGCATCGGCCGGGACATGGCCTACACGCTGATAAGCATGTATATCATGGTCTTTTTTACCGATGCCATCGGGTTGGCCGATTGGGAAATCTGGGCCGTCTCCACTATAATCGCGGTAACCAGGATATGGGATGCCGTAAACGACCCCATGATGGGCGTTATTATCGATAATACCAGGTCCAGATGGGGAAAATTTAAACCCTGGGTCATCGTCGGCGCCGTATCCAGCGCCGTCTTTACCTTCTTACTTTTTCAGGACTTTGGCCTGCGGGGCGTACCCTTTGCCGTGCTTTTCGCGACTTTTTACCTGTTGTGGGAAATTACCTTTACCATGAATGACATTTCGTACTGGTCCATGTACCCGTCATTCACGACAAACCCCAAAGAAAGAGAAAGCATCTGCGCTTTCGCCCGTTTCTTCGCATCACTGGGCGCCTTTCTATCTGCCGGGTTAATACCTATTATTTATCAGAACTATAAAGGGGGACCGGTGAAATCCTTTTTCTGGATCTCCCTGGTGATCACCATCACCTTCATTTTATGCCAGACCCTGGTGGTAGTGGGCGTAAAAGAAAAACCGATCTATGCGAACGCCAAGCAGCCCAAAACCAGGTTGAGGGACTTTATAAGAATCATAACCAAAAACGACCAGCTAATAATAATCTTTCTGGCCTTCCTGCTGCTGGAGATCGCCTTCGCCATCACAATAACCCTGGGACCCTATTTTTTCAACTATGATTTCGGCAGGTACGGCGGCGGCGAGTTCACCATATTCTTAGGCATTCTGGCCGTCAGCGAGCTGCTGGCCACCGCCCTGTTCCCGACAATAGCGCGGAAAACAACGAGAAAACAGATCTACAACTATTCGACCATCTCCATTGTCGCCGGTTACCTGCTGCTGCTGAGCGCCAGATATGTTTTCCCCATGAATATGATTACCATAGGGGTGGCCGGATTGGTGCTCTTCGGCGGCCAGGCCTTTATCATGGTCTTGATGTACCTGATGATCGCCGACACCATCGAGTACGGACACTGGAAACTGGGCACCAGGAATGAAAGCGTGGTCTTTGCTGTCAGGCCTTTCGCCACCAAATTCGCCTCCTCCATCCAGGCGCTCATCGTGGCGGCCACGCTGACATTGTCGGGGTTGAACGACAAAGTGATTAATCCCCTTACCGAGGCGAAAAAGATCGACCCGTCTCTGCCCACGGAAACGGCCAGGGCCATGATTGAAAGCGGCATGACCGGTTCCATGCGCCTGTCCTTGAGGATTACCATGATGGCCATCCCCATATTGTTTGTCATCGTCAGCTATTTGATCTACCGTTACCGCTACAAATTAGACGATAAGTTCTACCGGCAGATCATCAGCGACCTGGAGGAAAGAAGCATAAAATGTCGAATGACGAATACTAACCAGGTGTAGCAATACAGTCCGGCAGGATCGGGAGGACAGAGATTTATGGAGATAATAGTCAACGCCCACGGTAAAGGTTTGCCGGCCACCAAAGTGTTTTTCAGCAACGAAAGCGGATTTGAGGTTGCTTCGGTTATTGTCATGGGAGAAAGCGAAGCAGCGCTTATAGACGCGCAGTGGACGCTGTCCAACGCCCAACGTGTTATTGCCGAGATTCTGGAGACGGGCAAACGTTTAACCAAGATTTACATTACCCATGCCCATCCCGATCATTACTTCGGCCTCGGCCACATAGCCGAAGCTTTTCCGGAGGCCAGGGTTCTGGCGCTGCCGGAGGTATGCGACACCATCAACCGTCAATTTTTCGGCAAGATGGAGCATTGGGAAAACATTATCGGGATGACCAACATGCCCCGCAAAACGGCGGAGCTCGAACCCCTCCGTGAGAACTGGTTCGAGCTGGAGGGGCATCGCCTGGAGATCATACCTGAAATCATGGGCGACATGAAATATAATACGGCGGTGTGGATTCCCTCCATAAAAACCCTGTACGGCAGTGATGTTCTTTTCAACCAGGCCCATCCTTTCACCTGCGAAGTTACCGCGGAAGAACGCCGGCAGTGGCTCAAGGACCTGGATTGCCTGGAGAGCCTGGACGCGGCGGTGATCATACCCGGCCACCAGAAACCGGGCATGTCTTTTGACCGCAGTTCGATCATGTTTACACGCGACTATTTGCTGGCCACAGAAGAAGCGCTGGCCGCGACGCAAGATGTTGCTGGATTTTTCTATACCATGTATAAATATTTCCCAGAAGCCCACCTGTTACATTTAAGCAATGAAATGAACGCGCAGGTCTTCAAGGGAGGCAAGGACTGGAACTGGCGCGAGGAGTAAACACGCCGCGCTGGAGGCTGATGCTGTCGCCCATCATCCCTGCATATTGACAATCGGGAGGTTAACCGTGGAAATATCTGGCTATGCCGGAGAAATACTGATGGTAAATCTTTCGGAGGGCAGATGTGACGGGCTGCCCACTGCCGCGTACGCAGAGAAATTTCTGGGCGGCCGGGGTACAGCCGCCAGAATTTACTGGGAAATGGCGCCGTTCAAGGCTAAGGCTTTCGACCCGGAAAACTGCCTGATCGCCATGACCGGACCGGTTACGGGATTTCCCGGCATAGCCGGCGGGAGCAGATGGCAGATATGCAGCACATCGCCGGTCAGGCAGCCGGAGACTTTCTCTTACGCCAACCTGGGAGAAAGATGGGGCACCCGGCTAAAATTGGCCGGGTTCGACGGACTGGTGGTGCAGGGACGGGCGGAGAAACCATGTTACCTGTATATTGACAACGATACGGTAGCAATAAGGGACGCCTCTTCGCTGTGGGGCAAATCCTCTTTTGAGGCCGGCGATGCCCTGAAAGCCGAACTGGGCAGAGAGGTAAGCGTGCTGACCATAGGTCCGGCCGCCGAAAATCTGGTCACCTTTGCCACGCTCATCACCGACGACGGCGCCTCCGGAGCAAGCGGCCTCGGCAGCGTTATGGGCTCCAAGCAGCTTAAGGCCGTCGTCGTCAGCGGCAACAGGAGACCCGTTGCCGCCGCCCCGGAGAAGCTGCGCGAGCTCACCAGGCGAATTAATTTGCTTAGAAAAGACACCTGGAAAGGCTGGCATGAAAACATACCGGGCAAGACCAGGCCGCGCCCCTGTTACGGCTGCGCCGGCGGCTGTTTCCGCAAAGCGTACCAAGAAGGCGGCAGAAAGTACAAATTCTTCTGCCAGTCTGTACACGTTTACTGGCAAGCCGCCCATGAATACGGGCAGGACGGAACGAACACCGCCCTGCTGGCGACGAGGCTGTGCGATCATTACGGGCTGGACACCTCGATCATGCAGCCTATGATCAACTGGCTGGCGCTGTGCTACCGGGAAGGCGTCCTGGGAGAAGAGGAGACGGGGTTACCCCTTTCCAGGATCGGCAGCGCCGAATTCATCAAAAAGCTGACGCGCAAAATATCGTTCAGGGAAGGCTTCGGCGATCTGCTGGCCGCCGGCACGATCAAGGCTGCCAAGACGATCGGCCAAAGAGCAGTGGAATTAACCGCCGTGGAGGTGTCAACCCCCGCCGGTGAAACCCGGGACTACGACCCCCGGCTCATTCCGGCCAACGCCCTGCTCTACGCCACCGAGCAACGACGGCCGATCAACCAGCTGCACGAGATGGCTCACGCCTTGTGGTTGTGGCTAAAGTGGTGGCGCAAAGACGACGACGCCTTCCTGTCCTGCGACGACCTGGTAACAGTTGCCGTCAACTTCTGGGGAAGTGCCGCGGCCGCCGACTATACCACGGACGAGGGCAAAGCGCTGGCCGCCAAAATAATCCAGGACCGCTCCTATGCCAAAGAAAGTCTCATCCTGTGCGACTTCCTCTGGCCGGTGATCTGGGTCAGATTTGCCGACAGCCACACCGGCGACCCCACCCTGGAGAGCCGGCTGTATTCCACCATCACGGGCAAAGAAACGGATGAAGCGGGCCTTAACAAAATTGGGGAGAGAATCTTCAACCTGCAGAGAGCGATCCTGCTCCGGCAGGGATGGGGCGGCAGGGAAGGAGACAGGCTCCTGGACTTCCTTCATGAAGAGCCCTTGGAGCACGTGTTCTACAACCCCGACTGCCTGGTCCCGGGGAAGAACGGCCGGGTGGTTTCCAAGAAGGGCAACAAGGTAGAGCGGGATGCTTTCGACAAACTTAAGGATGAATATTATGCTCTGCGCGGCTGGAACGCTGCCGGAGGTCTGCCAACGGAAGCCAAACTCAAGGAGCTTGACCTGGCCGACGTAGCCGCCGATTTAAAGGCCCGGAATTTGCTGGCGTAAATAATTTGGGGAGCAGCCCCCTTTTTCAAAGGGGGGAACCGTTACTGAGCACAATATGGCAATTGGCCCTTTTAACCGTGGCTGGGGATTATTGTTCGATACCGGTTAAAAGGGCCATTTCACACTACATGCCGCCGGGAAAAAGTACCGGCAGTTATAGCGGTCAAATTATTCCGGAATCGCCATACCCTTGCTTCCCTGCGGGCTCTGCTTGGCTTCCGGATAGTAGCGGTCCATGAACTCCCGCATGATTGCAACCTGCCTGGCCATGGCCATTCCTTCGGATACCCCCGTAATCTCACCGTGCCCGCCGATGGCGCTGTTGCCCGACTTCAGGTTGATCGGAGAACCGACGCGCACCATTTCCGGAGCTTCATAAAACCTGATAAATCCACCCGATGCCGGAGGGTTGTCGGTGTGCACATCAAGCGGTACGTTCACCGCCGCCCGAAGGGCCGACACCATCGGCAGCGTCATGTCACGCACCGGGTTGATCGAGTTCGCTCCCAGCCTCTCCAGCAATTTAAAGCTGGCCGGGTTGCCGTGACCGCAGTGAGCCGAGACCTTGAAGTGCATGTTCTGGGGAAGCTTACCCGCAATGCGCATTTCATTTAACACCCAGAGCAAACCTTCGTCATAAACCAGCACGCCCCGCACCCCCAGCTCGGCCATGCGCATGACATCCTCCGCCGCCCTGATGACCTGCTCCATGCCCCGCAGCCGGTAGGAAATGCGAACGCCCTGTGCGGAAAGCCTGGTGGCGCTGGTGTCGTATGTAGCTCTCGGACCAACTGAAAGGTTCAGCTCCACGCCCTTGTCCTTGCAGATGGCCACATACTCTTTCAA
>CAZPET010000033.1:8706-10976 GCA_964585625.1 uncultured Syntrophomonadaceae bacterium | reverse complement strand
GCGTGCTGCTGCCGCAGCCCGAGCTTTTCATCCTCGACGAACCTGTCTCCGCCCTTGATCCGGTGGGGCGGCTGGAGGTCCTGGAGCTGCTCGCCTCGCTGCGCGGCAAAGCCACTGTCTTTTTCTCCAGCCACGTTCTTGCCGATGTGGAGCGGGTTTGTGACCGGGTGGCGGTGCTCTACCAGGGAAGGCTCCTGCTGCAGTCATCCCTGAACAGCCTGCTTGAACAGTACCGGCTGCCCCGCTACCGGATCAGCTTCCGCGAGGCGGCGCCGGCCGGGCTGGACGGAGAGCTGCGCAGCCGCTCCTGGGCCCGAAAAGTCGAAGTTTACCCCGGCGGGATCGCCGTGGAATCCGATCCGGACGGTCTGGCGCAGATGGAGGAGGAGCTGCTGCCCCTGCTGGCCGGCTGCGGCGCCGTGGTGACCTCTTACAAGAGGCAGCATGAAGATCTGGAGATGATCTTTTTGAAGCTGCTCCGCGAAGCGGGCTATCGTGAAAATGAAGGGGGGGTCGCCGGTGAAAGCGCTCTTCGTTAAGGATATCCGGCAGCTCTGGCGGACTTTCCGCCTGCCGGCGCTGCTGCTCTCGGGGCTTTTTTTCGCCATTCTGGACCCCATCGGGGCAAAGTATATGCCGCAGATCATGGAGAAATTGATGAGCGGGTCGGAAGGGATCACCATCATCATGCCGGAGATGGGTCCGGCGGATGCGCTGATCAGTTTCTTCGGCAATCTCGCCCAGATGGGGGCTTTTATTATCATCGTGACGGCGATGGGCGCCGTGGCCAACGAGCGGGAGCGGGGGATCAGCGCCTGGGTGCTCACCCGACCGGTCGGCCGGCTGCCCTATTTCTGGTCCAAATTTACAGCTTACTCGGCCGGGATCCTGCTGACAGTGGGTTCGGGCACTCTCCTGGCGGCGCTCTATACCGCTTCGCTGATGGGCGCTCCGCCGCCGGGCCCGACGATCTGGGGCGCCGTTTTCATGGCGCTCTACCTGGAGCTGATCCTGGCGATCACGCTGAGCGCCTCGGCGCTGCTGCGCGGCCAGATTGCAGCGGGCGGGGCCGCCTTTGCTTTCTTGATCCTGCTCTGGCTGCCGCAGCTGTTTCTCGATCAGACGGATGTTGGAAAATACATGCCTTACCGCCTCAGTTCGCTGATTGCGGGTCTGCTGAAAGGGAGCGCCGTCCCGGCGGACTTTCTGCCGGCGCTGCCGGCGGCTCTCATCGTGGCCGCCGCGGTCCTGGCAGCATCCTTACTTTCCTTCCGCCGCGCCGAGCTGTAAGAAGCCGGGGGAGGTGGGGTAACAGACCACCTGGTTGACCAACGCTCCGCCTTCCGGCCTCTCCAATAAACAGGCACCCTGTCTCTCCGGCCGGGATTCTTCGCTTCGCTCAGAATGCCCACCAGGGGGTTAGAACACCGGGTGGGCATTTTTGCAGGAGTGGAGCAGTTTTTGTCGAAACAGTCACTTAAAATAAAAGAAAAGATAGACTATTAATGGGATGATTAATTTGATCAACAACGCCGAACGTTTTTTAAATGCATATGCTCAGATAGAGCAGACCCTGCGAAAAATAGTGGCCCCGGATCGCTTTTTAAAATTTTATGAACTGGTGAAATGTGCCTGCCGGATCGAGCCGCTGCTAAGAGAGTACAGGGTCGATCTTCTGGAGTTCGGCGAGCTGCGCAACGCCATTGTCCATAACCGCACCGACGGGCGGATCATCGCCGAGCCCGATGACGAGGCGGTGGCCGCGATCGAGCGGATCGCCGCACATCTCTCCGAGCCGCCCCGGGTGGTGCCGCTGTTTCAAAAAAAGGTAATCACGGTGGCCGGCCGGGATCCGATCAGAGATGCGGTCAAGCTGTTATACCGCTATTCTTATTCTCAGCTGCCGGTTACGGAGAACGGTATTACGGTGGCGCTTCTGACTACCAATACGATTACCCGCTGGCTGGGAAAGTCTCTTGAAAACAAGGTCTCCCTGGAAGATACCGCGGTGGCGGCAGTTTTGGAATATACGGAACACGGCGACAATTTCAAGTTTGCCGGCGCGGGAACAACATTGTTTGAGGTCCAGGACCTTTTCTACCGGTATTATCAGCGCGGTAAAAGGCTCGATGCAATCCTGATTACCTCTGACGGCAGCCCGGCAGAGCCCCTTCTGGGAATCATCACCATGCGGGATCTGCCCCTGGTGCAGAAGGAGCTGGCGTAGAATTATAATTGGAGGGATTCAGTGTTAAAGGTTAACCGCTACG
>CAZPET010000033.1:0-8606 GCA_964585625.1 uncultured Syntrophomonadaceae bacterium | reverse complement strand
GAGCTGGCGTAGAATTATAATTGGAGGGATTCAGTGTTAAAGGTTAACCGCTACGACGAGATCGCTCAGCTGATGATGGGACGGGAGATGGACGGGTCGGTGCTCTACTGGACCGCCGCTTACCTGGTGGACGGCCTGCTTATCGATACCGGCTGCGCCTATACCGCGGACGAGCTGGGCCGGTTTCTTGGAGAGCAAGAAGTGGAACAGGTGGTGAACACGCATCACCACGAAGATCATGTCGGCGCAAACTCCTTCATTCAGCAGCAGCTGGGCCTGGAAATCTACGCCCACCCGCTGGCCATCCCGCTGCTCAACAGGCGCCTGCCGCTTCGCGAATACCAGGAGATGGTCTGGGGATACCCGGAGCCGGCAGCAGCGCAGCCTCTACCCCCGGCAATCCACACGAACCGTTATAACTTTGAAGTTATCGAAACGCCGGGTCACTCCTCCGACCATATTGCCCTTCTTGAACCGGAACGGAGCTGGTGTTTTACCGGGGATCTCTTTGTATCAGAAAACCTGAAGATGCTCCGCGCCGATGAGGATATCGACGGCATCACCGCCTCGCTGGAGAAACTGCTGGCCCTGCCGGTGGACGAGCTGATCCTCTATACCGCGATCGGCCGGGTCTTTCCTGACGGCAAGAGAGCGATCCGAAACTTCCTGGACTACCTAGGCGGGCTTCGCGACAGGGTGACCCGGCTGGCCGGCGAATCCTTGAGCGCATCCGAGATCCGCGACCGCATCTTCGGCCGGGAGACACAGCTGGCGCCGCTGACCGGGGGCCACTACTCCGTGCTCAACCTGGTCGAGCAGCTCATGCCCGGAAAATAGATCAAGGCGGGAGGCCCCGGCCGGGCTCTCCCGCCTACGTTTCAGCCTGCGTCAGAAGAACTTTTACTGGATCCTTCGGGCTGCACCCTCAGGATGAGGCTTTGAGTCAAAGCCTTTGACTCACAGCCTCACTTGGGTTGATAGTACCCTTTGCTCTGCATGTAGTTGAAGATCCCTTCGCCGTGCTGCTGCTCCTCTTTCTGGATATGGTTGAGCGTCTGCCGCACATTGGTGTCGGTCATCTCGAAGATGGCGGTGTTGTAGGTTGCAGAGACATATTTCTCGGTGGAAAGCATATCCTGGCAGAGCGCGGCGTCATTTTGCGACTCTGCCGTGAGCGGCTGTCCGATCGCTGCCGGGCCTGCCTGGGCCGGCTGACCCTGCTGCTGTTGCTGCTGTCCCGACCCCATCGCCGGCTGCTGCCCGGCCAGGATCTGGTTGATCGTGTTCAGGTGCTGCTGCTCCTGTCCGGCATAGGTCGAGAATAGCTGTTTCAGTTGAGCGTCTTTCGCCTGCTGCGCGTACGAGCCATACTTCAGGATGCAGAGCTCTTCGTGCGCCTTCTGGTCTTCCAGGAGGAGCCGCTCTTTTTGGGTTAACTGGATCATGCATTGATCACCTCCTTGTACTAGAGCTTCTGCTTGCCGCTGTTTTTTATACTTCCGGAAGGATCAAACGGCGGGCTGCAGAAATAATAATGATCAAGTGAACGATATGGGGTAATGTGTTAATACGATAGTTCCCGGAAGGCACAGGGCAGGGGGTAAAAACTTTTAAGAAAAACAATAATTCGAAAATAGTTTAAATTACGTATATAGTAACTTTTGTGACGTATTTACGTCACTTATATAACCTTTTTAGGCGAACGCTTCCGCATCCGGCCTTCTTTAATCCCTCGCAAATAGCGAAATCAACAGCCAATTTGCCCTTTGGCAACCGCTTCGGGCGTTTTTTTTATTTTTTAACCCTCCCAGAGCTTCTTGGCACGGGCTTTGCACTTATAAGCAGGCAAAAGAGAAAACGATCCAGTGAAGGAGGTTTGTGAAGTGACCAAAAAGTGTGAGTTCTGGAGGGATTACGATTCGGTAGGAGGTCCGGTTTCTTACTGTGAACTGGCCGCCTTCAACCGCCCGGTCAACCCCGATTTCCTGCTTAAAATCGGATGCACCGAGGCCAAGAGGAAGGAGTGCCTCGGGAGCATGGAGCTGAACATCGGGGCGGGGGCGGTCCCGGCGCCGGTTCCGGCACCGCTGCCGGTGTTAGAACCGGCGGTCACCCCGGTGGGCTCGTTCAGCCCGCCGGCAGAAATAGCAAAGTCGATGGTAGGCGTAGCCGAGAAGAAGGCAGCCACAAAGATGGGCTCGCTGATTCCACTGGCTATTCTGGCCGGCGCCTATATCGCCCTGGGCGCGATCATGTTCACCATCATCACCAACGACCTCGCAGCATTTATCGGGGACGGTCTGACCCGTCTCATCGGGGGCATCTCTTTTTCCCTCGGTCTGATCCTGGTCATCCTCGGCGGTGCGGAGCTTTTTACCGGGAACAACATGATCATGACCGGATACCTGGAGAAGAAGGTCAGCGGTAAACAGCTCTTGAGCAACTGGTTCTGGGTTTACCTGTTCAACTTTGTAGGATCTCTCCTGGTGGTGGTTCTCTTCTACTATTCGGGAATCTGGAAGGCCAACGGCGGCGCCATCGGCGTGCGGGCGGTGAATATTGCCGCAGCCAAGGCTTCGCTGCCCTGGGTGGAGGCGCTTTTCAGGGGGATATTCTGCAACTGGCTGGTCTGCCTGGCGGTGTGGCTCTCCAATGCCGGCCGGGATGTGATCGGTAAAATTATTGCCATCATGATCCCGATTGCGGCTTTTGTTGCCGCCGGGTTTGAGCACAGTATCGCCAATATGTATTTTATCCCCATGGGGCTGTCGCTGGTAAACCATGAAGCCCTTCTGAGCCTGCTCAAGCCCGAAGTGATCCAGGGCTTGACCTGGCAGGGATTTTTCCTGAACAATCTGATTCCCGTGACCATCGGCAATATCATCGGCGGGGCCGGCTTCGTGGCCGCGATTTACTGGGGGGCTTATCTGCGTCCCTTGCTCCCCAAAAAGGATCTTATCGCCAACGGCAAGATGTAAAGGGACCGTTGTAATTCTCGATTTCTTGACGCAGGGGGATCTAAGCTGGAAGGAGTGACAGACAGTGGAAAAATTGGTTCAATGCCTGCACTGGAAAGAGTACCAGGGTCTGAACGGCTGGGTTATGTTTTGCAGCGCCGGCGCTTTTGCGAAGCAGCTGACCAAAAAGGAGGCAGAGCAGTGCGGTTGTACCATCGAACAGAGAGCCGCCTGCAAAAAAATTATGGAGAGCAACCTGGGCTACGGGTTGGTCCCCGATATTCCTGGAGTTGAAGAAAAGGCTGCCCCACAGGAGGAAAAAGCTGCTTCCGAACTGTAATCGTTTCTGTGGCGCTCAACATGGCCATGCGGCTCCGGTGAAAGATGCCGGGGCCTCTTTTTTTTACTTTTACATGCTTGTGAAAAAAGGAATTTACGGGCTTCTACGCGAATTAATAATATTTGATAGAGCAGCTGTATGGAGTTGCTTTGCTTCAGAGGATTACCGTGAAAAGGAGTTGAGGATACCAGCAATCTAGCTTGAAGAGGCCGGAGACTAAATTTAAGGCGAAGAAAACACAGTAAATGATGCAGTAAAAGGAGGTCAAACAATGGCTGACAAGTGCCAGTTTTTTAAGACGTACAGTTCAGGTAACGGTTCTGTCTCATACTGCGAGTTGGCTGCATTCAACCAGCCTGTAAATCCTGATTTTTTGGAGAAGATCGGCTGTACCGCGGAGATGAGAAAAAAATGTGCCGGGGGCACGGAGTTGAACATCAATTCAAGCGCTCCTTCCCCGGTCCCGGCGCCGAATCCCCCGGTTACACCGGTTGTCTCTTTCAATCCTCCCCCGGAACTCGCCCGGACGATGGTCGGTGTGGCTGAAAAGAAGGCCAATACGACCATGCCCTCATTGATGTGGCTGGCCATTCTGGCCGGCGCTTATATCGCTCTCGGCGCGATCATGTTTACGATTATTACCAATGACCTGGCCGCATTTATCGGTGACGGGCTCACCCGGCTGATCGGGGGAATCTCCTTCTCCATCGGCCTGATCCTGGTTATCCTCGGGGGAGCCGAGCTCTTTACCGGCAACAACCTTATTTTCACCGGTTATCTCGAAAAGAAAGTGACCGGCAAACAGGTTTTGAACAACTGGTTGTGGGTCTATCTCTTTAATTTTGTCGGCTCCCTGCTGGTGGTCTTCCTCTTTTACTACTCGGGTATCTGGAAAGCCAATGGCGGCGCCATCGGCGTGCGGGCGGTAGGTATTGCCGCTTCCAAGGCTTCGCTGCCGTGGGCGGAAGCGCTCTTCCGCGGTATTTTCTGCAACTGGCTGGTCTGCCTGGCGGTCTGGCTCTCCAATGCCGGCCGTGATGTCATCGGCAAGATCCTGGCGATCATGATTCCGGTTGCGGCCTTTGTGGCCGCCGGGTTTGAGCACAGTATCGCCAACATGTACTTTATCCCGATAGGCCTGGCCTTGAAAAATCAAGAGGCCCTGCAGGCGCTGCTCAATCCCGCGGTTCTTGAAGGTCTGACCCTGAAGGGGCTCTTCCTGAACAACCTGATCCCGGTGACGATCGGCAACCTCATCGGTGGCGTGCTCTTCGTGGCTACCGTTTACTGGAGAGTATATCTAAGCCCCCGCACCGTAAAAAAGGTCGCCAACGGCAGGGTTTAGTTTCTTTACTTTACTTTGAGGATAAGTCTCCGGAACATTCATTTGCTGCACAGCCCCGGCAATGCGCCGGGGCTGTCTTTTTTGGGGAAAGTGAGAAAAAAAAAGGATTTTTACCTATCTTCGTAGAAACATTAAAACATTAAAGACTAGACTATAGATTTGATTAATTCCTTCTTGCCTAATAATAGCGAAGGAATGAAATAGTAGTGTATATCAGCAAATTTATGGCCCCGGAAATAATCTTCGGTAAAGGCTCTCTGAACCAGGTCGGTGAATGCTGCAGCCGCCTGGGTTCCTCCCGGGTTTTCCTGGTTGCCGACAGGGGGATCATTCAGCACGAGTGGGTCGATAAAGCGCTGCCTTTCCTGGTAGAGGCGGGGCTGGATTACCAGATCTGGTCCGATTTTTCCGCCAACCCGCGCGATTATGAAGTGGAAGAGGGAGCGCAGCTTTACGCGGAAAACGGCTGTGACGCGGTGCTGGCGATAGGCGGCGGCAGCACCATCGATGCCGCCAAGGCGGTGGCCACCCTTTCCACGAACAAGGGAAAGATCCAGGAATACGAAGGGATTGACCTGATTGAAAACCCGCTGCCGCCGTTGATCGTGGTCCCCTCCACTTCCGGCTCGGGCTCCGAGGTCTCCCAGTTTTCGATTATCGCCGACAGCGAGCGAAAGATCAAGATGACCATCATCTCCAAATCGCTGGTGCCCGATATCTCCATCACCGACCCGCTGATCCTCTCCACGATCGACAGCCGGGTCACCGCCCAGACCGGGATGGAGGCGCTGAGCCATGCCATCGAGGCCTATCTCTCCCTGGCGGCGACCGATATGACCGATATACATGCCCTGCATGCCATTGATCTGATCTCGCATAACCTGCGCGCCTCCGTGGCCAGCCAGGTCAACGAAGAGGCCAAGGTGGCCATGGGGAAGGCGAGCCTGCATGCCGGGATTGCTTTCTCCAATGCCGTTCTCGGGCTGGCCCATGCCATGACCCACCAGGTGGGGGGGCGGCTGGATCTGCCCATCGGCGAGATCAGCGCCATTATCCTGCCGCACGTGATGCGCTTCAACCTGCTCTCGTCAATCGACAAGTATGTGCGGATTGCCGCCACCATGGGGGCGCGGGTGGAACATATGACCCCCCGCGAGGCGGCGGAGAAGGCCATAGCGATGGTCTGGGAGCTGGCCCAGGATGTGGGCATTCCTTCCGGCCTTGCCGAACTGGGGCTGCCCGAAGATGTGCTGCCCGAGTTAAGCGAGAACGCGATCAAGGATGCCTGTTTCATTACCAACCCGCGGGATGCCGATGTTACCGATATCATTGAAATTTTTCGGTCTGCACTTTAATTTGAACAAGGGTGAGCGGTATGGTCATTAAAAACAAAAAAGCGCTGATTGAGAAGCTGACCGGGATCCACAGCTCGAAGAAATCCTATTACGTCGAGCTGAAGAAGAAGATCTACGAGACCACCCGGCGCAATATCCAGCTCGAGATCATCAACCAGCTGGCCAAGGGGATCGGCATCGAGATGTCCTTCCAGGAGATCATTGAAAATGTAATCCCCAAGATGCAGGCGGTGGTCTCGTTTGATACGCTCAGCCTTTACGTTATCGACAAGGGGACCATGGTGAACCGGACCGTTTTTGTCACCAACCACCACGGCGCGGCCGCCAGGGATGAAGGCGGCAGGGATGAAGGGGTGCAAAAAGGGGAAAAGGCCACCGAGGCCTTCTGGCAGGTTCTCAGCGAGAAAAGAACGATATTGATCGATCACCGGGATGCGGCAACGCCGGGTGCAGGGAGCGGCGGGCTTCCCTCGATGACGCTGATCCCGCTCCTGGTTAAAGAGAAGGTTGTCGGGGTACTCGAGGTGATCTGTGACCAGGGCTTTGATGAGAGCGACCTTCTCTTCCTGGAGCAGGTCGCCGACCAGCTGGCGGTGGGCCTGGAAAATGCCCGCCTCTACAACGAGGTCTGGCAGCACAAGCAGGAGTGGGAGATCACCTTCTCAGCGGTAACCGACCTGCTTGTTTTCATCAACCGCGACTGCCGGGTCCAGAGAGTGAACCAGGCGGTAATGGACTTTTTCACCATGTCCGAAGAGGATATTCTGGGCCAGAGGTGCTACTACCTCTTTTACGGGCGCGAGTCAAAATGCAACCCCTGCCTGGCCGACCAGGTGGTCCGCACCCAGAGAACGGCTTACCTGCAGTCGCGGACACGGTATAACCGGGTGCTCGACATCTTTGCCTACCCGGCTTACACCGGGGAGAAGGAGCCCTACGGCGTGACCTATTACGCCAAGGATGTGACCCGGTTTGTCGATTCAATCAAGTTTGTCTCCATGGGGGAGATGTCCGCCGGGGTGGCCCACGAGCTGAACAGCCCGCTCACGGCCATTGTCGGCAATTCACAGCTGCTGCTCCGGGAGACCGACTCCTCGAGCCCTCACTACCAGCTGATCAAGGATATCAAGAACAGCGGCATGCGCTGCCAGCGGATTATCCAGAACCTGCTCACTTTTTCCCGGCAGGAAGAATATACTTTTGAAGAGATCGATCTGAACAAGGTTGTGGAGAGCGCCCTGGCCCTGCTCTCGTACCAGATTGAAAAAAACAATATCGAGCTGGTGACGAAGCTGGCGCCTTCACTGCCGCTGCTGCTTGGGAACGAGCACGGGCTGGAGCAGATCATCATCAACCTGCTGCTCAATGCCAAGGATGCTATCGACAGCAAGGCGCTGCTCGAGGGGAACGGGGAGAAGGGGAGAATTGCCATTGAAACCTGCTCTTCCGACAAGGTTGTCGCGGTGAACGTAAGCGACAACGGGAGCGGGATCGATGATGCCGATCTGCCGCATGTGTTCAATCCCTTCTTTACAACCAAACGGGTCGGCAGGGGAACCGGGCTGGGCCTCTCGGTCAGCCTGGGGATTGCCCAGTCGCACGGGGGGGTCATCGACGTGGAAAGCGTCATCGGACGGGGGAGCACCTTCAGCCTGATCCTGCCCCTGGATAAAGCCTACAACAACGACAAAAATTCAGCGGCCGCCGCCGGTGAGCCGCCGCGGGTAGAAGGAGGTTGAGCGGGTGACTGCAGAGCCGTGCTTCCTGGTTGTGGATGATGAGCAGGAAGTCTGCAATTTTTTCTCATATTTGCTGCAGAAAAAGGGTTGCCGGGTGGTTTCAGCAAACAGCGGGCGCCAGGCGCTGGACCGGCTCAAGCAGCAACGCTTCAATGTGGCCCTGGTTGACCTGAAGCTGCCCGATCTTAACGGCCTGGAGATTCTCCGCGAAATCAAGAAGGTGCAGCCGGCCTGCGAAGTGATCATCATCACCGGCTACTCCACGGTAAAGTCGGCGGTGGAGGCGATCCAGTCCGGCGCCTTCGATTACGTCGAGAAGCCGTTCGGCGATATCGATGAGATGGAGAGACTGCTCGAAAGAGCCCTGGATGTGCGCGCCGAGCTGGAGAGGCTTTCGCTTTCTCACAAGGAGCTCGGTTTTGTGGTCGGTAAAAATAAAAAGATGCTCAGCCTGATTGCCGCCTCGCAGAAAATAGCGAAAAAAAATATCACGGTATTGATCCAGGGGGAGACGGGGACGGGGAAAGAGGTCCTGGCCCGCTATATTCACTCCGTCAGCCACCGCAGCGAGCGCCCCTTCATGGCCTTCAACTGCGGGGCCTTCACCGAGACGCTGCTGGAAAGCGAACTGTTCGGGCATGAGAAGGGCTCCTTTACCGGAGCCTCCAGCCGGAAGAAGGGTATTTTCGAGATGGCCCATAAAGGGACGCTCTTTCTTGACGAGATCGACTCGGCCAGCCCGGCCATCCAGATCAAGCTGCTCCGCGTTCTGGAGACGGGTGAATTCTTGCGGGTGGGGGGCGAGGAGCTCTGCAAGGTGGATGTGCGCGTGATTGCCGCGACCAACGCCGACCTGGCCGCGCGGGTGGA
>CAZPET010000032.1:0-11216 GCA_964585625.1 uncultured Syntrophomonadaceae bacterium | reverse complement strand
TCGTTTTACCGCGAGCCGGCTGCTTGAAATTGAAATCATGAACGGTGTAGCCCGGTTGGCGGTCCCCTACAATGCGGAGGAGAAGCTGGAGACACTCACCGAAGAGCTCGACGCCACCAGGCTAAAGCTGCATGAACTGAAGGCCGAAGCGGGCCTGGCGGAGATGACCGGGGAGGGGATCACGGTGAAACTTTATGATGAATTCGGGGCGACCACCTCCAGTTCGATTATTCACGATACCGATATCCGCGATGTGATCAACGAGCTCTTCGGTTCGGGAGCGAAAGGGATCAGCCTGGGCGGTCAGCGCCTTGTTGTCACTTCGGCGGTGCGCTGCAGCGGATCCCTGATCAAGGTCAATGACAGGTTGATTACGGTCAATCCCGTTGTCATCCAGGCGGTGGGCGATCCTGATCTGTTGATCAGCGGCCTCGATATCATCAGGAACAATATGGAAATAAACAGGGGGATTCGCTTTGTGATTGAACGCGAGCCGCTGCTGAAGCTGCCGGCCTATACGCGGGCCGGAGAATAAACCAGGTAGGGGACTGATCCAGGTGCGCACGGAAACTCTTTTGACCATCGCTGCAGCGGCCCGTACAAGGGCTTACATTCCGTATTCCAAATTTGCTGTCGGCGCCGCCCTGCTAACCGTCGAAGGGGCTGTTTTTACAGGCGCCAATATAGAAAATGCCTCTTTTGGCCTGACCGTCTGTGCCGAGCGGGTGGCCCTCTGGAATGCCCGTCATGCCGGTTACCGCCGTTTCAGCCGGCTGGCCGTGGTGGCCGACTGCTCGCCTCCGCCGGCGCCTTGCGGCGCCTGCCGCCAGGTGATACTTGAACTGGCCGGTGATATCGAAGTGATCATGGGCAACCTGCAGGGCGAGGTTATCCGGCGGAACTTGAGCGAGCTGCTGCCCGAGCCGTTCAGCAGTGAACAACTGGAGCCGGTCGCGGAGACCGCCCCCGGTTCTGCAGATGCAGAAGATCTGTGGAGACTGCCCCTGACCCTGCGGCCAATTGGACGGGTTCGCAGCAGCTTTTCCAAGCCCTCCGATGTGCCTGATAATTACAAAACACTTACCGCAGAGATTCATCTCGACCCCGATCTCGAAGAGGGGCTTTACCGTATCGAGGAGGAATCCAGGATTATCGTGATCGGTTACCTGCACCGCGCCGCGGGCTATACGCTGAAAGGCGAGCGCCGCGGGAGGGGCGGTGAGGTTTACGGACTCTTCGCCTGCCGCACTCCTTACCGGCCGAACTCGATCTCCATCACCGAGGTGGAGCTGATCGGGCGCCGCGGGTCGGTTTTAACTGTGCGCGGCCTCGATCTGATCGACGGCACCCCGATCCTCGACCTGAAAACAGTCCTCGCCCGGACTGGACGGTAGAAATTAGAAGTTGGAGGTTGGAAATTGTGGGACACCGGGGACTTACCCCGGTGTCCCACAATAGAGGGGATACAAAGTGCAGGGAGAGGGATATTATTGCTTGGCAAAGGGGAATCAGTAGATGCACCGCTCTGGATTCGCAGCCCTGGTGGGAAGACCCAACGTGGGCAAATCAACCCTGCTGAACTCAATCATCGGTCAAAAAATAGCCATTGTCTCCCCGAAGCCGCAGACCACCCGCACGGCGATTCGGGCCATTCTCACCCGCGACGATGTGCAGGTGATCTTTATCGATACTCCCGGCCTGCACCGCCCCAGGCATCAGCTCGGCCAATCAATGGTCCGGGCGGCGCGGGCGGCGCTTCAGGAGACCGACCTGGTCTGCTTTATTGTCGAGGCGCACTGCAAACCCGGCCCTGGAGACCGCTACATTGCCGCTTCGCTCCAGGAGGCATCCGGGCCGGTCCTTCTGGTTTTGAACAAAACCGACCTGGCCCCGCCGGGGCAGCTTGCCCTCAACAGCGCTCTTTACCGGGAGCTGTTTCCCTTTGCCGGCTGCTTCGCTCTCTCGGCGCTGCGCAAAGACGGTCTTGAACCGCTGCTCGATGCGATTGCCGCCCGGCTGCCCGAAGGGCCGCGCTACTATCCCCCGGAGATGGTTACCGACCAGCCGGAACGTTTTATTGCCGCTGAAATTATTCGCGAGAAAATCATTCATCTTACCCGGGAAGAGATTCCCCATGCCATTGCCGTAGTCATTGAAGAGATCTCTCCCCGGGAGGGCCGGGACCTGCTGGATCTGCGCGCCGAGATCTTCGTGGAGCGCGAATCCCAGGTGGGGATCATCATCGGCAAGGGCGGCCTCCTGTTGAAGGAAGCCGGCAGCGCCGCCCGGCGCGAAATTGAAGCTCTTTTCGGGCGGCAGGTTTATCTCGATCTGCGGGTCAAAGCAAAGCGCGACTGGCGAAACCGCGAGCGCCTGCTGCGCGAATTCGGTTACAAAGAGCCCTAAAACAGGAGGGTCCCATTGTCTGAGCGCAGTTATAAAACAGATGCCCTGGTCCTCTCCAGCCGCCCCCTGGGAGAGGCCGACCGCCTGATCGATCTGCTCACCTGGGAGAGAGGGAAGATCACCGCGGTTGCCCGCGGCGCCCGCAAAGTCAAGAGCAGGCTGGCCGCGGGAGTCGATCTTTTTACATACGGTCACTACCAGCTTCACCGGGGCCGCAGCCTGGATCTGATCACCGGCCAGGAAGTCAGGGAGCATTTCACCGCCTTCCGCGAAGATGCGGCGCTCTACCCGTACGGCCTTTTTCTCACCGAGCTCACCGGCCGCCTGGTCCGCAGCGAGGAGCCCGCCCCGGAGCCCTGCTCGCTGCTTCTGGAGGGGTGGCGCCTTCTCTGTGACGACACCCTGCCCGAGAGGATGCTTCTCTGCCGCGCTTTCGAGCTGAAGCTGATGGATCTAACCGGTTTCTGCCCTTACCTGAAGGGCTGCCTGCTCTGTGATACGCCGGAGGCCCTTTATTTCAGCCCCCGCCAGGGCGGCCTGCTCTGCCGCAAGTGTGCCGGCGGCGATGCGGTCCAGCTGAGCGCCGGGACGGTGGCCCTGGCCCGGCGGCTGCTCGAAGCCCCCCTGGAGCAGGTGAAAATGCTCCGCCCCCTTGCTCACCAGATACGTGAACTGGCCGGGATAGCGGCGGCTTTCCGCCGCTACCATCTCGACATAGGCGAGCTGCGCTCACTTCAGCTGATCAGGTTGCTGAACCCGGGGGGGTAATTTTTAACCGCTGCCGCCTCGGCCATGGATAAAAGTGCTCCGGATCGTTAAACTAGGGCAAAGGGGGTTGATCAGAGTGCAGATTCCTTTGGAGAAGATCGACCAGTTGCGTGAACGCGCCGGAATCGGCTACAGCGAAGCGAGAAATATTCTCGAAGAGGTGGACGGCGACCTGGTCGAGGCGCTGATTTACATCGAAGAGAGACGCGGCGAGGCGCGCAACCGTGTCTCAAGCTGGAGCCGGGATATTTCACAGCAGCTGCGCCAGTTTGCTGCCGGGTTGCACCGGACCAGGCTTCGCGTTAAAGTCAAGGATAACACCCTGGTGGAGCTGCCGGCGTCCTACGGCGCCCTGGGTGCGGCGCTCTTTCCCAAGATTGCCGCTCTCGGGCTGATCGGAGTGCTCTTCAGCGCAGGATCCATTGAGATAAAAGGCGCAAGCGGCGGCGGTGCGGCGGAGGATGAACAGCCGGATAAAGAAAATCTTGACAAAAAAGAGAATCCTGGTTTAGGATCGGATCAGGCATAACAACCACAGGCACGATGATGGAAAGGAGTAGCCGGTTCAGGTTATTTCAAGCGAGCCGGGGACGGTGTAAGCCCGGCAGGACTCCCGGCGAACGGCATTCCGGAGTGTGTCTTCAATTAAGCGGGTTCACTGCCGGGGTGAACCAAGTAGGGTGGAACCGCGGGAGCAGATCTCCCGTCCCTATCGGGGACAGGAGGTTTTTCTTTATCAGGGAAAGGAGATGAATCCGGCGATGGATCTGCAAACGATTATCCTCAGGCTTCAATCGTACTGGGCCGGGAAAGGCTGCCTGATCTGGCAGCCCTATGATATCGAAAAAGGGGCCGGGACGATGAATCCCGCCACCTTCTTGAGGGCTCTCGGTCCGGAGCCGTGGGCGGCGGCTTACGTGGAGCCCTCGCGCCGTCCCACAGACGGGCGCTACGGTGAAAATCCCAACCGGCTCTACCAGCACCTCCAGTACCAGGTGCTGATCAAACCGGCGCCGGCGGCGATCCAGGATCTCTACCTGGAAAGCCTGGCCGCCCTGGACCTGGCGCCGCTGGAGCACGATATCCGTTTTGTTGAAGACAACTGGGAATCGCCGACGCTGGGGGCCTGGGGCCTGGGCTGGGAAGTCTGGCTCGACGGGATGGAGATCACCCAGTTCACCTATTTTCAGCAGGTCGGCGGAATCGACGTGGAGAAGGTCCCGGTGGAGCTTACTTACGGGCTCGAGCGCATCGCCATGTATATCCAGGATCGGGACAATGTCTATGACCTGAACTGGAATGATCAGATTCGCTACGGCGACCTGTTCCAGAAGGCGGAATATGAACATTCAGCTTACAGCTTTGAAGAGGCGGACAGGGGGCTTCTTTTCCAGCTGTTTGATCTCTACGAGGCCGAAGCGGAGCGGCTCTTGAAATCAGGCCTGGTCCTGCCCGCATATGACTATATTTTGAAATGCTCGCATACATTTAATTTGTTGGAGGCCCGGGGCGCGATCAGCGTCACCGAGCGGACCGGCTATATCGGGCGGGTCCGCCGCCTGTCGCGCGAATGTGCCAGGGCTTACCTGCAGCAGCGCGAGAAGGCGGGCTACCCCCTGCAGGCTTTACCGGAGGAGGTCTAAACGGTGACGACGATTCAAAAACACGATCTGCTTTTGGAAATCGGATGCGAGGAGCTTCCTTCCCGCTTTATTCCGGGAGCGCTGGCCCGCTTGGAAGAGGAGGCGGCCTTACTTTTCAAAGAGCATCGCCTCAGTTTTGAAGGGAGCAAATCCTGGGGTACTCCCCGCCGGCTGGTGCTGCTGGTCAACGGGCTTGCTTCCCGCCAGTCCGACCTGCGGCAGAAAGTAAAGGGGCCTTCCTGCGAGCGGGCCTACGATGCTGCCGGCGCGCCCACCGGGGCGCTGCTCGGCTTCGCCCGCAGCCAGGGGCTCCCCCCGGAAGAGCTTACCGTGGAGACGGTCAAGGGCGCCCCCTTCATCTTTGCGCTGAAGGAGCTTCCGGGGCAGGCGGCGGAGGATCTGCTGCCCGATATATTGACACAGCTGCTCCGGCGGATCAGCTTCCCCCGGCCGATGTACTGGGAAAGCAAGGAGAACCGCTTTGCCCGCCCGGTCCGCCGGCTGCTGGCCCTTTACGGCGAAACGCCGCTTGAGTTTACCTTTGCCGGGGTCTCTGCGGGCCGGAGCACCTTCGGCCACCGTTTTCTCTCTCCCGGCCCTTTCACCGTGGAGAGCCCCGCCGGATATCTCCGCTGTCTTGAGGAGAACCATGTCTTGCTGGATCACGAGCGGCGCCGCGCCGCCATCCGGCAGCAGCTGATCGAGCAGGCCGCGGCCCTGGGCGGGCGACCGCTGATCGACGAGAATCTTCTCGAGGAGGTCACTTTCCTGGTAGAATATCCGGTGGCCGTGAGCGGTTCCTTTACCGGTGATTACCTTGAACTGCCCCGGGAGGTGCTGATCACGACGATGCAGGTCCACCAGCGCTACTTTCCGGTGGTCAGAGGGGATGACGGCTCCCTGCTGCCCCACTTTATCGGGATCAGCAACAACCGTTTTCATGAAAATATCAGGCGGGGTTACGAGAAGGTGCTCGGAGCCCGCCTGGCCGATGCCCGTTTCTTTTATGAAGAGGATCGCAAGGAGCCGCTGGCGGCATATGCGGCGCGGCTTCAAGGAGTGGTTTTCCAGGAAGAGCTGGGCAGCCTGGCGCAAAAGCAGGAGCGGCTGGTTAAGCTGATCCATGCAGCCGGGGAGCGCCTCGGCCTCTCCGAAAGCTGTATCCGGAGGGCGGAGCGCGCCGCGGAGCTCTGCAAAGCAGATCTGGTCACTCACATGGTGCGCGAGTTCCCGGAGCTGCAGGGGGTCATGGGACGCGAGTATGCCCTGCTCAGCGGAGAAGATCCCGCAACAGCCGGCGCCATTTACGAGCACTACCTGCCGCGCCATGCCGGAGACGATCTCCCCGGCAGTATTGAGGGGGCCCTGCTTTCGCTCGCCGACCGCGCCGATACGCTGAGCGGCTGTTTCGCCGTCGGATTGCAGCCCACCGGATCGGAGGATCCATATGCCCTGCGGCGCCAGGCGCAGGGGATCACCTCCATCCTGCTGGAGCACGAATTTGAACTGGCGCCGGCGGAGCTGCTCGACGCGGCGCTGCGAGGGCACGGTGAAGCGCTGCCTCTATCCGCCGGGCGTCTCAGTGCATTGCGCGGCGCTTTGCACGAGTTCATGGTGCAGCGGCTCCGCTTTGCCCTCCAGGAGAAGGGGCTCAGTTACGATGTTATTGAAGCTCTCCTGGCTGTCCCCTATCGTTCCGTGGCGGAACTTTACCGGAGAGCCGCCGCCCTGGAGGAGCAGCTGCGGACGGCCCTGCTCAGGGATATCAGCGCCGCCTACACCCGCACGGCGAACCTTGTCCGCCGGGTTCGCGGCGGGACGGTGGAGCGGGCGCTTCTCACCGAGCCCGCCGAAAAAGAGCTCTACCTGCGCCTTCTGGAAGTCGAGCCCGGGGTGGAGCAGGCGCTGCAGCAGCAACGCTACAGCTCCTGCTTGGAGCTGCTCGGCTCGTTGAAGGAACCGGTGGACCGCTTTTTTGACCAGGTGCTGGTCATGGCCGAAGATGAGAGGCTGCGCCAGAACCGGCTTAACCTGCTGGCGGCGGTGAAGGGACTTTTTAACCGCTTCGCCGACTTCGCCTTGCTGCAATTTACAGATTAAAATCTCCGGCAGCAGGAGTTTAATCGATCATATCGTATATACTATTTATTTATAGATCCTGGAACAGGGTAGCCCGTATGCCTGCTTTGGGGGGTGGAGAGAATAAATTTAAGCCAGAGGCAGAAAAAAATCCTGGAGATTGTCAAAACGTCCGGCCCGATATCCGGCGAGGAGATCGCCTCCCGGTTAAATGTATCCCGCGCCGCTCTGCGCCCCTGCCTGGCAGTTCTGACAATGTCCGGCCTGCTCGAGGCGCGCCCGCGGGTAGGGTATACCTATGCCGGCAAGGATGCCAAAAGCCTTTTTGCCGATTACCTGAGGCGCTTCACCGTCGGTGAGGTCAAGGCGGTTCCCGCCGTGGTGCGGGAGGAGACCTCGGTATACGACGCCATCGTCACCCTTTTCGTGGAAGATGTGGGCACCCTCTTCGTGGTTGATGAAGAAGGTTATCTGCAGGGAGTTCTCTCGCGCAAGGATCTGCTGAAAACAGCAATCGGGGGGAGCGATCTCCTGCGGATCCCGGTGACAGTGATCATGACCCGGATGCCGCATGTTGTTACCGTGGAGCCGGATCTGGATGTGGTGGCGGCGGCAAAAAAGATAGTCGATTACCAGATCGATGCCCTCCCGGTAGTCAGAGAGACGGAGCCGGGCAGGTTCAAGGTGATCGGTAAAGTAACCAAAACCACGCTGGCCCGTATGCTGGCGGAGGTAAGCAGTTAGGGAGAGGAAGGTGGATGAGCGTGGCTTCTCAAAAACCGGTGGTCTATATTATTTCCGATTCCATCGGTGAAACTGCAGAATTTGTGGTCAAGGCGGCGGCCAGCCAGTACGATTCCGAAAATATCGATGTGCGCCGGGTTCCCTTTGTCAGCGACGCCGCCAGGGTAATCGAGGTGATGGAGGAGGCGGCCCAGGCCAACAGCATGATCGCTTATACCCTGGTTCTTCCTGAATTGCGCCGGGTGGTGGAGTCAGAGGCGGCAGAGCGCAATATCCCCACGGCCGATATCATGGGGCCGGCGATGAGCGCCTTCGCCCGGATCATGGAAAAAGAGCCTTACCTGGAGCCGGGGCGGGTCCGCCGTCTGGATGAGGATTACTTCAGGCGGATTGCCGCGGTTGAGTTTGCCGTGAAATACGATGACGGCAAAGATCCCCGCGGGCTGCGGCTTGCGGAAGTGGTTTTGATCGGTGTTTCCCGGACCTCGAAGACCCCGTTAAGCATGTACCTGGCACACCGGCGCCTGATGGTGGCCAATTTGCCTCTGGTTCCCGAAGTGGAGCCACCGGAAGAGCTCTGCTGGGTTTCACCGGAAAAAATAGTCGGCCTGATGATCGCTCCCGAGCAGCTCCGCTCGATCCGGCAGGAGCGTTTAAACAGCCTCGGGCTTGATGCCCAGGCCAACTACGCCTCCATGGAGCGTATTGTGACAGAGCTCGATTATGCCCGCCGGATCATGGAACAGATCGGCTGCACCGTGTTCGATGTCTCCAACAAAGCCGTAGAAGAGGTAGCCAATCAAATTATGCAGATGGTTAAGGGAGGTTAACAACTTTGAACGAGCAAATGGTTTACCGGTTTTCTCAGGGCAGCGCAGAGATGAAGAGTTTACTTGGTGGTAAAGGGGCCAATTTATCGGAGATGACGCGAATTGGGCTGCCGGTACCGCCGGGATTTGTGATCACCACAGAGGCTTGCAACAGGTACTTCGCTGCGGGCCGGTCAATCTGGCCGGAACTGAAGGAAGAGATCCTCGGCGAACTTGTTCGGCTCGAGGAGCTCACCGGCCGCCGTTTCGGCGGAGAGAAGCCTTTGCTCCTGTCGGTCCGCTCCGGCGCGGTGATGTCGATGCCGGGGATGATGGATACGATCCTCAATCTCGGCCTGAACCGGCAGACGATGGATCATCTGGCCTCCGAGGCCGCCGATCGCCGGTTCGCCCTCGACTGTTACCGCCGTTTTATCCAGATGTTCAGCGATGTTGTCCTGAAGGTCGATCATGACCGCTTTGAAGAGATCCTGGCCGAAGCCAGGCAGAAACGCGGGGTAAAAGACGATGCCGGGCTGAACGAAGCTGACCTGGATGAGGTGATCTCCCGCTTTTTGAGTACTGTCAGCCAGGCTACAGGGAAAGAATTCCCCACCGATCCGCGGGAACAGCTCTTCCTGGCCATAGAGGCGGTCTTCAATTCCTGGAATACGCCGCGGGCCATTGTTTACCGGGAGATCAACAAGATTCCCGATCACCTCGGCACGGCGGTCAACGTGCAGACCATGGTCTTCGGCAACCTCGGCGATGACAGCGCTACCGGAGTTGCCTTTACCCGGAACCCGGCCACCGGCGAGGCGAAGATATACGGCGAATACCTGCTCAACGCCCAGGGAGAAGATGTCGTTGCCGGCATTCGCACACCCCAACCGCTGGAAGGGCTCAGCCGGGAGATGCCTGAAATCTACCGGCAGTTCAGCGAGCTGTGCCGCCGCCTCGAGGCGCACTACCGCGATATGCAGGATATCGAATTCACCATTGAGCAGGGGAAGCTTTACCTTTTGCAAACCCGCGCCGGCAAACGGACCGCCGCCGCCGCGGTGAAGGTGGCGGTCGATCTGGTCAAGGAAGGAACGCTCAGCAGGGCGGAGGCGCTGCAGCGGGTCGATCCGGCCCAGCTGGATCAGCTGCTTCATCCGCGGTTTGATCCCGGCGCCAGGCTTGATGTGATCGCGCGCGGCCTGCCGGCTTCGCCGGGAGCGGCATCGGGTAAAATCATTTTTGATGCCGACAAGGCCCAGGAGACGGCGGAAGCCGGGGAGAAGGTGCTCCTGGTCCGCCCGGAAACCACTCCCGATGATATCCACGGCATCTATGCCGCCCGGGGGGTGCTCACCAGCCGCGGCGGGATGACCAGCCATGCGGCAGTGGTGGCCAGGGGGGCGGGCAAGCCCTGCGTCTGCGGCTGCGAAGCGCTGAAAATTGACCTGGAGAGCCGCCGGCTGATCATTGAAGAGGCGGTCTATCCTGAAGGAACGATCTTATCGATTGACGGGGCCACCGGCGAAGTGATCCTGGGGCAGGCGCCCCTGATCGACCCGCAGCCGACCCCGGAATTCAGGGAGCTTCTGGCCTGGGCCGATCAAACCCGGCGCCTGCGCGTGCGCGCCAATGCCGATACCCCCGGGGATGCCCGCCGCGCCCTGGAACTCGGGGCCGAGGGGATCGGCCTCTGCCGTACCGAGCACATGTTCATGGAGAAAGAGCGGCTGCCGCTGGTGCGGCGGATGATCCTGGCCGGTGATGCCGTTGAACGCAAGTCAGCCCTGGAGCAGCTGCTGCCGGTTCAGAAAGAGGATTTTAAAGGGATCCTCCGGGAGATGGCCGGTTACCCGGTGACCATCCGGCTGCTCGACCCGCCGCTGCACGAATTTCTGCCGAACCGGGAGGAGCTGCTGCTGGAAGCAGAGAGGCTGCGCCGGGAAGGAGCCGACCCGGAGCTGCTGCAGCAAAAGGAGGCGCTGCTGCAAAAAGTAACCTCGCTGGCCGAGCTGAACCCGATGCTGGGCCACCGCGGCTGCCGCCTCGGGCTGGTCTATCCCGAAATCTACCGCATGCAGGTGCGGGCGATCATTCTGGCCGCGCTTGAGCTGCTCGAAGAAGGGCTTTCCCCGGAGCAGATCAAGCTCGAGATCATGATACCGCTGGTCGGCCATGCCGCCGAGATGATCCGGATGAAGAACGAGGTTGCGGAGGCGGCCAAGGCAGTGCTGGATGAATCCGGCCGGAGTCTGCCTTTCCTGATCGGCACGATGATCGAGCTGCCGCGGGCCTGCCTGGTAGCCGATGAGCTGGCTGAAAGCGCCGAGTTTTTCTCTTTCGGGACCAACGATCTAACCCAGACCACGTTTGGTTTCAGCCGCGACGATGCCGAGGGGAAGTTTTTGCCCTTCTACCTGCAGGAAGATATCTTGAAGGCCAACCCGTTCATGGAGCTTGACCGGGACGGGGTGGGCCGGCTGGTTGCAGAGGCGATTACCCGGGGCCGCCGGGCTCGGCCGGAAATCAAGCTGGGCATCTGCGGCGAACACGGCGGGGATCCGGCCTCGATTGAATTTTTCCATGAGGCCGGCCTGGACTATGTCAGCTGTTCGCCGTTCCGGGTACCCATTGCCCGGCTGGCCGCCGCCAGGGCGGCGCTGGAAGAGTAGGGGCGAACTGTGTTCGCCCGCCGCAACTCCCGCAAAGCCGTAGTAGGGGCGGGGTTCCAACCCCGTCCGTTTCGGATTATTACATTGGCAGGGAT
>CAZPET010000031.1:0-11568 GCA_964585625.1 uncultured Syntrophomonadaceae bacterium | reverse complement strand
AGCCTCAAAACCTTGAGATAGGATGACAACATTAACAGGTATCCGGCACCATCCAAAATTAACAGGTGCCCGGCACCATCAATTCGACACAATCAATTTTTTATAACCTCCTACTTCCAACCTCCAACCTCTAAAAAGGGGCGGCGCATGCGCCGCCCCTGCAGTTCCATCGATCAATGTTTTTCCAACTTCCGACTTCTAACTTCCAACCTCCAGGATCAGGCGCTCTCTTTTTTCGACTCGCCGCGGTTGACCCAGAGGGCGAAGAAGGCGGCGATGACCACGAAGATCCGCACCGGTTTGAAAATATAATCCCACACATGGGTGGAGAGCCTGATCCGCGGATTTTCGGGCAGCCCGTATGCTTCGGGCCTGTTTTCCAGCACGTAGACCATACCCAGCCCGCTCAGCTCTTCGATTCCGTAAACATTGGCATTACCTTTGCCGGCCTTCTGCAGCTCGCCGGCCCTTTTTTGGGCCAGGGCAATCAGATCGGCCCGCTCGCCGTAAGTGATCGCCCCGGTGGGGCAGGCTTTCGCGCAGGCCGGGATCCGGCCGTTGGAGATGCGATCGTGGCAGAAGGTGCATTTGCGGGCCACGTTGGCGGCCTGGTCAAATCCTATGACCTGGTAGGTGCAGTTGGCGGCGCAGTAGTTGCAGCCGATGCAGCGCTGCGGGTCGATCTTTACCGTTCCGAATTCCGTCCGGTAGATGGCATTGGCCGGGCAGACCTTGATGCAGGCGGCCTCGGTGCAGTGCATGCAGCCCTGCTTGGCAAAGAGCCAGCGCAGCTTGCCGTTTTCTTCGTGCTCCCGGAAAACGATCTTCGTCCAGGTGATGGGGGAGAAGCGGGCCGGGTTCTCGTAGCTCCCCCTGAATTCCGTCTTCTCGGCCGGCAGCTGATTCCACTGTTTGCAGGCGGCCTGGCAGGCCCGGCAGCCGATGCACTTGCTTGTATCGATAAGCATGGTTTTCTGCATTTTATCCCACCCTCCTTATATTGCAGAGGAAGGCCTTGTATTCGGGGATGGTGGTGTTGGCATCGCCGATCGAGGGGCTGAGGTCGTTGGTGATCGCGCCCTTTGACAGGCCGCAGTAACCCCAGTGGAACGGCATGCCCACAACGTGATGGCGGCTGCCGTTCACGTCGAACGGTCTCAGCCTGTTCGTGATGCAGGCCTTGGCGACAATGCCGCTTCCCGAATTGAGGCGCTTGCTCTCCACCATGACCTCGTCGCCGTCGTTGATGCCCAGCTTTTCGGCCAGCTCGGGGTCGATCTCTACGAAGAGCTCCGGCATGAGCTCGTTCAGCCAGGGCATGTTCCGGGTGACGATCCCCGACTGGTAGTGCTCGGTGACCCGGTAGGTGGTCATGATGTAAGGGAATTTCTGCCGGTCCGCGTCGCTGGTGGCGAGGTTGTCGTACCAGCGCTGGCTGACCGGGTTGAAGGTTGCCTTCGGATAAAGCAGGTTCGGCACCGGGCTCTCCGCCGGCTCAAAGTGCAGCGGCAGCGGCCCGTCGGCCGGCTGCGAGGAGAAAAGCCTTCCCTGCAGCTCCGGGGTCATGATATAAGGTCCTTCCGCTGTCTCCTCGGGCGGGACATTGGCGTTGAAATCGGGGACGTCGTTGCGCTTCCAGACGCCGTCTTCCCACCACATCAGCGGCAGCTCCGGATTCCAGGGATTGCCGGCGGGGTCTGCCGAGCAGCGGTTGTAGACGATGCGCCGGTTCAGCGGCCAGGCAAAGGCCCAGTCCGGATTGGTGCCGATCCCTTCCTTCTCCTTGATCCGCCGCTTGCAGGGCGGGTCATCATAGCTGTTGTAGTAGCCGCTGTAGATCCAGTTGCCGCAGGCGGTGCTGCCGTCGTCTTGCAGCTTGGTGAAGTTGAGCAGCAGGGAGCCGTCGGCGCAGTTGTAGCCGTTCAGCTCCGCGCAAACCTTGACGATATCTACCTTGCCGGGTTCCTGGTCGTCTTCATAATCCCACTTCATTTTGGTGATGGGATCGGGGAAGACGGCCGCGGAGTCGGCGGCGTAAGCTTCCTGCAGCTTCTTGAAGAGCTCGTAAACAATCTGCAGGTCGGCGCGGCCTTCCCCGGGAGGATCCTGCGCCTTCCAGCGCCACTGGATCCAGCGCCCGCTGTTGGCAATGGTCCCGTCGCGCTCGTATGAGCAGGTCGCCGGGAGCAGGAAGACCTCGGTCTCGATCTCCGCCGGGTTGGTGCCGGGCGCCTTCCAGAAGGCGGCAGTCTCATTTTCAAAGATATCGACGCTGACCACCCATTTCAGCTTCGACTGGTAGTGGCGCTTCGCCGCCGCCGAGGGGCCGGTTACCGCCGGGTTGTCCGCCCAGCAGATCATCCCCTCGACCTCTCCTTCGCCCATGTACTTGTACATCCCGATATGGGAATGATCCCGATGGTCGAGCTTCGGCAAGAAGTCGTAGCAGAAATCGTTCTCGGGCGCGGCGTGTTTGCCGTAAAAGGCCTTCAGCATGCTGACCAGGAACTTCGGCTTGTTTGACCAGTAGCTGGTTTTGGGAGTCTCTTTCTCCAGATAGTCGGCCAAGGTGGGATGCGCCGCTGCCTTCGGGGCCCCGATATAGCCGGGGATGATATGGTAAAGGATGGCCATGTCGGTCGATCCCTGGACGTTGGACTGGCCGCGCTGCGCGTTCACCCCGCCGCCGGGGATCCCCATATTGCCTAAAAGAAGCTGGACCATGCCGACGGCGCGGACGTTCTGGGCGCCGTGGGTAAACTGGGTGATCCCCATGGCATACATCATGTTGCCGGCCTTGCCCGGCTCCCCGGTGGAACCGTAAAGTTTGTAGCATTCTTCAAGGATCTGCGGGTCGCAGCCGGTGATCTTGCTAACCATCTCCAGAGTATACCTGGCGTAGAAGCGCTTCATCACCTGGAAGACGCACTCGGGGTTTTGCAGGGTGGGATCCTTGATCACATTTCCGGCGCCGTCTTTGCGGTAATCCCAGGTGGCCTTGTTGTACTTCACCGGCTTGTCGGCCCGGTCATCCTCCGCCCCGGTAAAGAGCGCGGTATCTTCATCCCAGGCAAAGTCCTTGTGCAGCAGGTACGAGGCATTGGTGTAATATTTAACGTATTCTTCCTGATAGAGCCCATTCTCGAGAATATAGCTGATCAGCCCGCCGAGGAAGGCGATGTTCGTCCCCGGGCGGATCGGCACATGCAGGTCGGCCACCGCCGCGGTGCGGGTGAAGCGCGGGTCGACGACGATCAGCTTCGCTCCCCTCTTCCGGCGCGCCTCTTCAATCCACTTCATGGAGATGGGATGGTTTTCAGCGGTATTGCCGCCGATATTCATGAGCACATCGCTGTTCCGGTAGTCGATCCAGTGATTGGTCATGCAGCCTCTTCCAAACGTGGCGCCAAGACCGGCGACCGTGGAAGAGTGTCAGAGACGGGCGCAGTGGTCAATATTGATCACGCCCATGGCCCGCGCCATCTTGTTAAATAGATAGTTCTCCTCGTTGGTGCAGAAGGCGCTGCCCAGCCAGGCGATCTTCTGGGTCCGGTTCACGGTGACGCCGTTTTCGTCAGCAGTTTCAAAACTGCTGTCCCGGGTCTCCTTGATGCGCTTGATAATTTCCTCGTACATCCAGTCCCAGCTTTTCGGCTCCCACCGGTCGCTCCCGGGAGCCCGGTAGAGAGGCCGGGTGAGGCGGTTGGGGTTGGGCTTCGGCCTACCCTTGGCATCGTAGATATAGGAGATATTGTAAAGGGAGCTTCCCTTGCTGCAGAGCGCCCCCTCGTTGATCGGGTTGTCGGGGTCTCCCTCGGTGTTGATCACCACACCGTCTTTCACCGAGCAGATTATCCCGCAGCCGACGCCGCAGAATGTGCAGATGGTCGGCACCTCGCGAGCGTAGTGCACGCGAATCTGTTCGGCAGCCGCGACCCGGCTCTGAAAACCTGCTCCGGCCAGGGCGGAAGCGGCGGCTGCGGCCCCGGTTAACTTCAAGAAACTACGACGTGAAAGCTTCATGGATTAAATCACACCCCCTTGAGTTTAATTGCTCTTCGAAACCGAAGGCCCGGCCGGCACAACGGCTGCTTTTTTAACCGGAAGCTCTCCGAACTTGGGTCTCCTGGTGAGCCGGTCGATCAGCGGCACGAAAGCATTCATGATCAGGATAGAAAAGGCCACCCCTTCGGTGGGGCCGAGCGCCTTCCGGAAAAGCATGACCAGGATCCCGATGGCGATGCCGAAGATAACCTCGCCCTTTGTCGTGATCGGGCTGGTTACCCAGTCGGTGGCCATGAAGAAAGCGCCCAGCAGCAAACCGCCGGCAAATATATGGTAGAGCGGGACCCCGGCAGCGATATTCTCCAGGGGGTTGCCCCAGAAAATGGCGATCAGCAGTACTGTGCCGATCATGGAAACGGGGATCTGCCAGCGAATCTGTTTTTTGTAGAGCAGGTAGGCTCCTCCGATGATCAGGGCCAGGGCGGAAGTTTCGCCGAGGGCGCCGCCGGGCGAAGCGATCAGCAGCCTGGAAAGGCTTAACTGATCATAGAGCCCCTGTTTGAGCAGGGCCAGCGGCGTTGCCTGCGTGATCACATCGAGGGGACCGAAGAACTGGCGCAGGGGTGCAAATGACGCCGTGGAGCCCACATAGAGAGGGGCCAGCAGGGTGATCGCGGCCAAGCCGAAGAGAGCGGGGTTGAAGCGGTTCCAGCCGAGCCCGCCCATCAGCTCCTTGGCGATACCCACGGCGAAGAAGGCCGCCAGGACCACGGACCACCAGGCGACTCCCGGTCTCAGGCAGAGGGCCAGCAGGAGGCCGGTAACCAGGGCGCTGCAGTCGTGCAGCGTGGCCTGCTTTTTCATGATCTTGCGAAAGAGCAGTTCAAAAAGGACTGCCGAAAGCAGACTTACGGCAATCAAAAAGACGGCATACCATCTATACATATAAATTGAAAACAGGGTCACTGGAAGAAGCGCGATCAGAACATCTTTCATCGCCGAAGATACGGTTACCGGCGATCGGAGGTGTGGCGATGAACTGACCGTCAATTGCATTTCTTGTTCAGGCATGCTTTACCTTTCCCTCCTTAAAACATAAAGTAAGATCAAGCGGGTTTCCCCGCGCCGGCACTTACTTTGCTGCTGCTGCCCGCGCCGCGGCTATCTCTCTCTTGGTTTGCCGGACAAACTGGACAATCGGCCGGTTGGCGGGACAGACATAGACACAGATGCCGCACTCGAAACAGTCCATGGCCCCCCATGCGGCGGCCTGATCGAAACTGCCCTTCTCGGCGTAGAGGCCGATATAGTTCGGGTAGAGGAACATGGGGCAGTGATCCACACACTTAGCGCAGCGAACGCAGTCGGTGTGCGCCGTCTCGACCACCATGGACGGGGTAAAGAGCAGGATGCCGCTGGTCCCCTTCACTACCGGGGAATTTAGATGAGACTGCGACCAGCCGGTCATCGGCCCGCCCATAATAATCTTGCCGACGAGGTGCGGCGGTAAAGAAAGCTCTCCACCGTCTGCCGGGGGAGCGCCCTTGACCCCGCCGCGCTCTTTAAGCACATGGCTGAGCGGCGTACCCAGCTTGACCCGGAGGTTGCCCGGGTTGGCGGCGGCATCGCCGGTGAGGGTGAGGACCCGCTCGATCAGCGGCTTCTTGAAGCGGCAGGCCTCGTAAACGGCCACAGCCGTGGCCACGTTCTGTACCACCACGCGCACCTCCAGCGGCAATTTGCCGGGGGGCACTTCGCGATCCAGAACCGCCTTGATCAGCTGTTTCTCCGATCCCTGCGGGTATTTCACCTCCAGGGTGACCACGGAGATATTCTTTTCTCCGGCGATCCTTTTTTCCAGGGCCTCTATAGCGTCGGGCTTGTTGATCTCCACGCCGAAAATGACGCTTGGTGCATCAACTACCTTGGCAATCAATTTGGCTCCCTCGACCAGATCGGAAGTTCTCTCCAGCATCATCCGGTGGTCGCAGGTTAAAAAGGGTTCGCATTCACAGGCATTGATCACGATCGTATCGATGGGACTGGGCGGATTTAATTTTACATGCGTGGGAAAGGCGGCCCCGCCCATACCGACAATGCCGGCATCCTTGATCGCCGCCTTGATCTCGTCCTTTGTCAGAGCAGCGTGGTCCTGCTCCGGCCACTGCGGTTCTTTTTGATCCATATCCACCGCGATGACCACGCTTTCCACGTTGGCCCCGGTAAAAGTAGGCCGCGGTTCTACGGCAGTGACAGTGCCGTCTACGCTGGCAAAGACCGGAGCGCTCACAAAGGCGCTGCTTTCCCCGATTTTCTGGCCGGCTTTTACCTTATCACCGGCGGCAACCAGGGCCTGGTTGGGTGCTCCGATATGCTGCTGCAGAGGGATGATCACCTCTTGCGGCAGAGCGATGGTGCTGATTGATTCACCCTCAGAAAATTCCTTGTAGTGGGGCAGAAAAACCCCCCGCTGAAAAGATCTTACAGACACTTTTGACCACCCCCAAACAATTTTCGGCGGATCGCCTCTGACCCCCGTTTTCTCCGACCGGCAGATGATTTTATTTGATAACCGCCTCCCTTGCTGCGTTTTGGCAGACAAATTTGACAGGCCGGCTGAACATACCTGCAAGAAGAGTCTTGCACTCAAGCAAATATTCACTAGTTGTCTAATTCTATACTGTTTATTAATTCTAAGCGTTTATTCAAAACCCTTTTTTTTAAATATTGCAAATAATTTAAGGGAAATACATAAGAGGACAGGCACATTTATTGAAGATCGATCATAGAATTTAGGTAGTCTCTTTTCTGGAGGGAAAGATATGATCTTTGTCCTCTCGCTGGTGGAGTTCTTTCGTCAGATCTGGATCATGGTCGGGCAGATCCAGGGCAACTCATTTCCGCGGCCTCTTTCGGCGGTCCAGGAAAGCGAGTATTTGCAGAGAATGGCAGAAGGTGATCTCGAAGCCAGGCAGAAGCTGATTGAACATAATTTACGCCTGGTGGCGCATGTGATCAAAAAGTTTGAGCATACCGGTGAGGAGAAAGAAGATCTCATCTCTATCGGCACGATCGGTCTGATCAAAGCGGTGAATACATTCAACCGCCGGCGGGGGACACGCCTGGCCACCTATGCCGCCCGCTGCATTGAAAATGAAATCCTCATGTTTTTGCGGGCGATCAGCAAGAAGAAGCAGGAGATCTCGCTGCAGGAGCCGATCGGTATAGACAAGGAGGGAAACGAGATTACCCTGATGGAGGTGATCTCCAGCGAAGACACCATTTTTGAAGAGGTCGAGCTGAGCCTGCTCCAGGATAAATTGAAGAAGATGCTGCAGAATTTGCAGAGCCGGGAAAAAAAGGTTTTGACGATGCGTTTTGGCCTCGAAGAGGGGAGGCGGCATACCCAGAAGCAGATCGCCGCCACGCTGGGGATCTCCCGTTCATATGTCTCCCGTATTGAAAAACGTGTCCTGCAGAAGCTCGAGCGCGAGTTCAACGTATAGTACAATGTATATCATCCTGAGCCAAACCGGGCCCTATATGTCATCCTAAGGTAAACCGGGCCCTATATGTCATCCTATCTCCCTTATTTGTCATCCTGAGCGCAGCGAAGGATCTCTGGGACACCGGGGACAGTCCCCGGTGTCCCAAAGGCCCAACCCGTTGTTTTTATTCTTTTTTGGAGCGGGCCAGAGATCGGGCCATTCGCTCCAGCTTGAAGATGGTTGTAAATTCGCTGTTTTTGCTGATCCAGAGATCGCGTTTCATGATTGCCTGGGTCAGTGAACCCCGGTAGCCCAGCCCGTCGAGCAGCACCTCCAGGTCGGGACAGACGATGGTGAAGTCCGGTTGGGGGGGCGCCTCCGGTATGATGATCAATTGCTCGTTGGCAATCTCCAGAATAAAAGAGCCGCCGGTAGACTTGACCAGGATGACCCGGAACCATTCGGCAATATCCTGGCGGGCCCTGGCGCATTCATTCATCTCCGCTACCAGCGATTTCAGCTTGTGCATGATGCTCTCGAAGCGGGCCCTGTTTTCATCCGTCTTCTCCGGCAGCTGCGGTTCAACCGCTCTTTCCCAATCGAGCTCCGAGGAGAGCAGGCCTTTTTTTACAATCTGCGCCGCGGTAAGCTCGGCGGCGGGAACGCAGAAGATGTCGGTTATATCTCCGATGCGCTCATCCTGAAAGACCACTTTCATCTCGCTGCCCCTGTTGATCAGTCCCGGGACAAGGATCCCCCGGGTAGTATAGCAGTTGATGCTCAACGCGGTATCGGCGCCCTTGAGGAGAATGCGGCCCCGGCCGAAGGGAACCTGTTTCTGGAAGAGCGAGTTGGCAAAATAGGTGATCGGCGGGGTGGCGATCATCGTGCCGGTATCCTCCACTTCGATCATCTCCGTGGGGGCGAAATTGCATTCAGGGCAGCGGACGGCAAAAGGAGGCACCCGGACGATACCGCAGCGGGTGCAGCGGCAGCCGAGAATTTTCTTCTGATCCCGCAGCGCCAGGAAGAATTCGCTGAATTCGCCCATGGAGCGCTGGTAGAAGGTAAACATGGCATCGTTTATCACCAGGTAATCTTTTCCCTCGATGGAAACCGTATGTCCTCCCTGCTCGGGGATCGCCTCAGGCGGAATTATCTTTTTGCTCATCAAATATCACCTCCGGTTATTTGGAACTCAGGCTCTAGGCGCACTCGAGAATCAGGACCGCGCCGTACTGGGCCACCGTGCTGCCGGTGCCGTGCACCAGGCCGGTTTTCAACTTGCGGCGGATCAGCTCGTTGCGGGCCGACCAGGCCGACATGATATTGCTGGCGCCGACGGCGTGTCCGGAATAGATCAGCCCGCCGCAGGGGTTCAGCAGAAATTCCCCGCCCGGCAGGATCAGGCCCTCTTCGATAAGGCTGTCGGCCCGGCCCCGCGGCACAAAGCCCATCTCGGCCATGGTGATCTCGAGCTGGTGGACAAAGGCGTCGTGGACCTCCACCACGTCGATCGCCTTCGGGGGATTGGTGATGCCCGCCATCTCGTAAGCGCGGTGCGCGGCCAGATGGTGCGAAATGATCCGGCTCATGATCTTGTGGTTCTTTCCGGCAAAGGAATGTTCATTGGCTTCGCCGACGCCGGTGATCCAGACCACAGGCTGCCCGGTGCGGCGCGAGATCGCCTTTGCGGTCTCCTCTTCGGCCAGGACCACCGCCGCGGCGCCCTCGGTGTAAACGCAGATCTCCAGCTCTTTGAAGGGGTAGACCACCGTGCGGGAGTTGAGCACCTCTTCGGGGGTCACCTGGTCGAACTGCCGCTGGGCATAGCTGTTCGTGCGGACCTGTTCGCTAAGCAGGGCCGAGATCTGTGCGGTGATCTCGGGCTTGAGGTCACCGGGATGCTCATCCATGTAGGCCAGGACCACCTCGGCATAGCTGTCCGCCGCGGTCCAGCCCAGTTTCTGCTCGTAAAAACTGTCCCCCGACCAGCCGATTGTCTTGATCACTTCGGGGGTGGCGGACATGCTCATGAAGTCGAAGCAGTCGGTTGCCTTCTCCACCCCCAGGACAAGGGCGGTTTTGAAGCGGCCGGCGGCAAGATAGGCATGCGCCGCCGACATGGCATAGGCGCCGGTGGCCCCGCCGTTGCTGACGCGCAGTCCGAACTTGTTCTGCAGCCCGATGATCCCCTGGAGGGGGTGTTCGGGAATACAGGTGCGCTGAAAAATATCGTTGTAGATAGCGTAAAAGGCCGCATCCACTTCAGCGGGCTCCAGCTCCGCATCGGCCAGCGCCTCTGCGGTAGCCATCTGGGCCAGCTCGTAGTAGGTCTTCTCATGCCATTTCGCCTTGAACGGCGTGACCGCCGCCCCGACAATACCCACTCTTTTACTCAATCCGATCATCCTCCTTTACACTTTGTCAGGAAACATCACCCCTGGGACAAAAAGCAACCTTTTTCCTTGTTATTCTAAGCGAAGCAAAGAATCTCAGCGGTTCCTCACAAATCACCTGTCAACAGCAGGCGAAGGTGATAGGGGTAACGTCGCATGTCATGTTTTTGACGTGATCGCCTTATCTTTCACATCCTGATCAATTCCCGGGCAATAACGAGACGCTGAATCTCGGAGGTGCCCTCGCCGATCTCCATCAGCTTGGCGTCCCGCAGGTAGCGTTCGACGGGATAATCTGCCGTGTAGCCGTATCCCCCGTAGATCTGGATTGCCTCCAGGGCCGCCCGTACCGCCGTCTCCGAGGCGAAAAGCTTCGCCATCGCCGACTCCCGGGTAAAGGGCAAGCCTTTGTCTTTCAGCCAGGCCGCCCGGTAGACCGCCAGGCGGGACAACTCCACCGACGTAGCCATATCGGCCAGTTTGAACTGGATGGCCTGGAACTCGGAGATGGGGCGTCCGAACTGGTGGCGCTCCTTGGCGTAGGCCAGGGCCGCATCGAGGCAGGCCTGGGCAATGCCCACGGAGAGGGCGCCGATGCTGATCCTTCCCCCGTCCAGCGCGGCCATGAACAGCTTGAAACCTTCGCCCCGCTTGCCGAGAAGGTTCTCTTGAGGCACGCGCAGGTCTTCGAGGACAATCTCGGCCGTATCCGAAGCTCTCAAGCCGAGCTTCTTGTACGGGGGAGAGGCTTTGTACCCGGGTGTGTCGGTGGGGACGATGAAGGCGCTGATCCCCCGCGTGCCCAGGCCGGGCTCGGTGACTGCGGTGATCACGGCAACGCCCGCCCGGGAGGCGTTGGTGATGAAGCACTTGCTCCCGTTGATCACCCACTGGTCCCCCTCAAGTACAGCCGTGGTGCGGGTGCCGCCGGCATCGGAGCCGGCTTCAGGCTCGGTCAGGCCGAATGCGGCCAGCATTTCGCCGCGGGCGCAGGGGGCCACCCACCGTTTTTTCTGCTCTTCAGTGCCGAAAAGGTAGATCGGGCCGGTGCCGATGGAGCAGTGGGCCGCGTAGGTGATCCCGGTGGAGGCGCAGGCGCGGGAGATCTCCTCCACGGCGACGGCGTAAGCAAGGTAGCCGTCACCGGTGCCCCCGTATGCTTCGCTGAAGGGGAGGGCGAAGAGATCGAGGCGGGCCATTTTATCGATGATCTCCGCTGGGAATCTCTCCTCCCGGTCCAGCTCCGCCGCTGCCGGGGCCAACTCTTTTTCGGCAAATTCGCGGACCATCTGCCGGATCAGCTGCTGCCCTTCGTTGAGCTGAAAATCCATTTACCAACCTCCTTTCATCAATTTATCAAGACCAGGTGTGGCCGGTTGGCTCTTTCTTACTTTGCCTGTTGCAACAGCTGTACCAAATCAAGCGGCAAATGGTTTACGCTCTACTCAGGTGAACATGGGAAGAATCAAGGGGTCGCCGGCGCCCTAAAAACGTCCTTTATAGCGGACATTAACCGGACAAACCATCCTCCAAACCGGACACATTCCCTGTTTTCCGTGGCCCCCTCCGTAGTGGCGAACTTTGTTCGCCCGCCCCTCGCTGTCATTGCTATGAAACCCCAATTGTTGTCATCCTGAGGGCGAAGCCCGAAGGATCCCTGTCCTGAGCGAAGCGAA
>CAZPET010000030.1:0-11634 GCA_964585625.1 uncultured Syntrophomonadaceae bacterium | reverse complement strand
TCTGCGCTCACCCCCGCACTGCCAACCTGTTTCTCCTGGGCATCCTGGCCCGCCGCCTCCCTTTTCCCCGGGAAACCTGGGATCAGGCCATCGCCCGGCTGATCCCTCCCCCGCATCTCCAGATCAACAGCCGCGCCTTTGAATCCGGCTGGTCCTACCAGGTTCCGCCTGAACTGTAAAAAAGGTGACAGAGAACCGTCCCCTGTCACCTTCAATTGGAAAGAAAAAGGTGACAGGAGAAACGTCCCCTGTCACCCTGGTGTTTAGGCGAGAAGGCGTTGAACCAGCTCTACCGCCGAGCCGCCGTCGGAGGCGTAGCCGTCGGCGCCGATCTCGGTGGAGAAGTCGTCGGTCACCGGCGCGCCGCCGATGATCACCTTGACCTTGTCGCGCAGGCCTTCCTCTTTCAGATAATCGATCGTCTCTTTCATCGCCAGCATCGTGGTGGTCAGCAAAGCCGAGAGGCCGACTACCTGCGGCTGGTGTTCCTTCACCGCCTCGGCAAACTGCTCCGGCGGAATGTCGACACCTAAATTGACCACATTGTAACCGCTGCTCTCGAGCATGATCGCCACCAGGTTCTTGCCGATGTCGTGCAGGTCGCCCTTGACCGTGCCGATGATTACCTTGCCAGAGCTGGGCATCTCGAAATCGACCAGTTTTTCCTTTACCAGATCCAGTCCCGCATGCATCGCCTTGGCCGACATCAGAACTTCGGGAACAAACATCTCTCCGGCCTTGAAGCGCGGTCCGACGACGTTCATGCCTGCAACCAGTCCCTGGTTGATGATCTCCAGGGGATCCATCCCGCCGGCGAGGCAGGCTTTTGTCTCAGCCGCCGCCCCGGCGACGTTACCCTCGATAACGTTGTTTTTAATTGTTTCCAGATTTGCCATAAGGTTAAGCGCCTCCTTTTTTTAAATAATGATCCGTCCCTCTTATTTCGGACCCAATGGCAAGCTGTCAATCCCCAGTTCGCCCATGATCTTTGCCGTAACCTGGTCCAGCTTGTCGGCCCGCTCTTTATCCAGCGGCACCGGCTGGTGGTTGACCAGAATATCCTTGACCTTCTCCCGGGCCTTTTCAAAGGCATTTTTGGCCCCGTCGTTTTCCCAGTTATTACGGTCGCGGCGTTCGATGATCGCCGAGGGGATGTAAGGCTCCTTCTTGAACCAGTTGAAGGTATGCTCTGTGGAGAGATAATCTCCGCCGGGACCGAGGTCGCGGATCAGGTCCACCGCCAGAGCCTCTTCCGAGGTGTCGATGCCGCGATCAAGCCGCAGCGCCATCCCGCAGACTTCGTTGTCGATGACCAGTTTTTCAAGGCTTACCGTGCTGACGAATTCCAGGCCGCCGACCCCCGAGATGACGTTGATCCCGGCCAGCTGCGCGACAATGCCGCTCATGCTCGTTTCCAATCCGGCCTGGGTATCGATAAGCATGGAATCGCTGAGGCAGGCATAAGTGTGAGTCGGCATGCCGTAGTATTTGCCCATCTGGGCATAGGACGCCGCGATCATCGTCGCTTCGATAGCCGAAAGCGGCGTGGTGCCGGTGCGCATATCGAAGTGAACCGGCGCGCCGCCGTAGATTACCGGCGTGCCCGGAGTGATCGCCTGGGCCAGGACCACACCGCTCAAGGTTTCTGCGGTATGGACCACGATCGAGCCGGCCAGGGTGGCAGGTGTGGCCGCACCCGGCATCGGCATGGAGATCGTCTCCAGGGGAAGCCCGCTGCGGGCACAATCGATGATATTCTGCGAGCTGATATGAGTCCACTTTAGCGGCGGGGAGGGGCAGATATCGAAGACCGCCACCGGTTTTTCACGCAGCTGGTCGTAACCGCCGACCACCGCCGCCAGCATGTCACGCATGTAGGGGACGCCGTGCACGCTGAAGCCGCCGGTGATGATCGCCTTGGGGGAGTTCTTCAGCATGATATACATGCGGTAGCTGTCGCCGATCAGCTTCGGAACATCGTAGAGGACACAGGCGCTTGCCTGCAGTGCGATATTCTTCATGGCGTCGTTAACCCTGGATATATTCGCCAGGTCCTGGGCCAGCGATTGCCGGGCGGTCTTGCCGTCCGACTCCAGGATCTTGATCGGGGCCGAGACCGGGTCAAAATAAACATTGTTTCCGCTCAGATCTGCCGCAAGTTCCCCATCCCTGGTATAGAGCTTTACGCCTGACGGCGCTTTTTTGATTGCATCGAGAACCATCTCCGGCTTGAATTTGACAATCTTCCGGTCAAAATCAACCGCTGCGCCGTGATCCTTAAGTATTTTCAGGGCCTCATCCGATTCGAAACGGACTCCGGTAGTCTCGAGGATGTAAAGCGCTTTTTCATGGATCAGCTTGATCTGCTCATCTGAAAGAAGCCTCAATTTTGGCTGTCCGTCAAAGGTAAACTTTCCCATTTACCGATCCTCCTTCAAAGATGTTATTTGTGATTACTTGCCCACCAGCTGCCTGGCCACCTTCACCGCTTCAATCGCGTTTTCGGCATAACCGTCGGCCTTGATCTCGTCAGCCCACTGCCGGTTTACCGGGGCGCCGCCGACCAGGACCTTCACCCCGCTGCGCAGCCCTTCTTTTTCCAGGGCTTCAATGACGATCTTCTGTTCGGGCATGGTCGTGGTCAGCAAGGCGGAAAGCGCCAGGATATCGGCCTGCTGCTCCTTCACATTGCTGATGAAGGTGTCGCAGGGCACGTTCACGCCGAGGTTGGTGACTTCGAAGCCCGAAGCCATCAGCATCGAGGCGACCATATCTTTCCCGATATCATGGATGTCGTTATGCATCGTCCCGATGACAACCTTGCCCAGAATTGCCCGGACCATATCCCGCTGCTGCAGGGCGGGCTCCAGCACATTGAGAGCAGCTTTCATCGCTTCCGCGGCGGCGATCAGTTCGGGCAAGAAGATCTGCCCCTGTTCAAAAAGCGCGCCAACCTCGTCTATGCCGGCAACGTAACCTGTCTCGATCGCCTCCAGGGGGTTGAGCCCCTCCTCGATGGCTTTGTGGGCCAGCTCTTCAGCGAGTTCGATCTCCCCATCCAACACTGCCTGCTTCATTTCGGCAAAAAGCTTATCTTTTTCCATCCTGCTTATTATCCCCCTTTAACAGTGCTTTACCTGGACAGCTCTTTTTCAGCCGCCCGGATAATCCTGGCAAACTCTTCCTTGACCTTGGGATCAAGGGGCTTTACTTCATGGTTTTTGAGAATCCAGCGGGCCGCCTCGGTAGCCTCTTCAAAGGCGCCGCTCTTGCCGCTCTCCAGCCAGGCCCCGTAAGGTTTGCGGTCGTAAACGGTCGGCCGCCAGATCCGGCCCATATGCTTGCGGGTATGCTTCGCCGCCAGGTAGTTGCCCCCCGGGCCAACCTGCTTGATCAGGTCCACGGCCAGCGTTTCATCGGTAACCTCGATCCCCTCGGCCACCTTGGCGATCATGCTGTAAATTTCGGCATCCATGATCAGCTCCTGCAGCGAGAAGATCTTCGAGCCGTTGAGGGTCCCGGCGCCGTTCAAGATCGATGTTTTTGTCAGCACCGGCATCAACCCGGCGAAGCAGTTATCCACCGCGGCCTGCCAGTCGGGTTCCTTGGCCCCTGTGGCGAAGGCGCCCATTGCCAGCGGGATCTGGTAGAAGTGGCAGATCTCGCTGAATGCCGCCGCCAGGAGAAAGTCCTCGGGGCCGCCCCCGGTGTAGCCGCCGGTCTGCAGATCGATGGCCGTGGGAGCGGCGGCAAAGTAAACCGGCGTTCCCGGGTTGACCAGCTGCATCAACACCAGCGGGCTGACCGCGTCCACCGTGGCGACAACGAGGTTGCCGGCAAGGGTGGCCGGCGCGGTGGCGCAGGACATCGGCATGGGCATGAACCCGGTGGGGATCCCCCACTCCGCGGCCACCATCGAGGCCTCGAGGCTGCCCCCGTCCTGCCCCAGCGGGTCGGTGGCGCACTGCATGTAGGAGAACAGCGGGCGGCGGCGCAGCGCCTCTTTGCCGCCGGCAACAACTGAGGCCATCTCCAGGGCAAAGTGGGCGATATCGCGCGAGATCACCGTCTCCGGCTGGATATGCATTGTCGTCCCGTCCATGCTCGCCTCGATCTCATGCAGCGGGCGGGTAACGGCGGGAACATCCTGGGCGCTCACCGGCGGGCCCCAGATATAGGAGATTTCCGGCAAGAAGTCGGCCACCTTGCAGGCATCGGTAATATCCTGCTTTCTCGAGCGGCGCAGTTCTCCGGTCTCGATATCATAAAAATCGACTGCGCAGCCGTCGGTGGAAAGATAAGAGGTGTAACCGTCAATGAACATGTCATCCTTCGGATCCCGACCGGCCAGCAAAAACTGGGCAGGCGCTTTACGCAGCGTCTCCATTACCAGCGTGGCGGGCAACCTGGCCACCATCGTCTCCCGATTCACCTCGCATCCGGCTTCCTCGAGAATATCGAGAGCCTGCTTCGAGGGGAACCTCACGCCGGTCTCCTCCATCACCTCGAGGGCCGCTTCGTGGATTCGCTGAATGTCCCGGTCACTCAATACCCGGAATTCAAGCAGTGAACGAACCGGTTGAAACTTTCTCTTGATCACAAACTTACGCCTCCTTCTCAGTTTCGTTGTTTACCATGCAGGGACATGGTCGCTCAATCTTGATTATGCAAAAGTCATTCCATCTCCCAAAAAGCAGCATCAGAGGGAATACTCCCGGTTTCTAGAGTGCCCGTTTTCAGGCATGGCTAATTCTCCGGCACCTTTCAACAGCATCCCACCGCATCGGCACGCAGGAGAGGGCGGCGCCCCCTCCTGCAGCCGCTTTTAGGGGGAACTTATTATCAAAACCTGTTTTTGCAGGGGAGCTCTTCCGCTGCAAGATGGAGCGCGGTGAATCTTAGTCTTTCTCCTCGGGCTCCATGGCCACGACCTTGCCGCCGAGCATCCGGCTGACCCCGTAAGCTTCTTCGGCATGCTTGCCGCCGCAGAGGCTGCAGGTCTGCTCGGGATCGATCGAGTGTTTCGGCTGGGTATAGGTATAGACGCCCCCCTCGAAGTTGCGCAGCACCACCCGGTCGGGCGACTGGGAGATCAGGTACTGCGGCGAAATCGGGATCTTCCCGCCGCCGCCCGGCCCGTCAATGCAGAAAGTGGGGATGGCCAGGCCCGAGGTATGACCCCTCAGGTATTCGATCATTTCGATACCCGCCGCCACCGGAGTGCGGAAATGTTCGATCCCCTGCGAGAGGTCGCACTGGTAGAGATAGTAGGGGCGGACCCTGATCTGGAGCAGCCCCTGGACCAGCTTTTTCATCACCAGCGGGCAGTCGTTGATCCCTTTCATGAGGACAGTCTGGTTCCCGAGGGGAACACCCGCATCAGCCAGGCGGGCGCAGGCTGCCGCGGACACCGGGGTGATCTCCTTGGGGTTGTTGAAATGCATATTCAGATAAATCGGATGATATTTCGCCAGCATCCGGCAGAGCTCCGGCGTGATCCGCTGCGGCAGCACCACCGGGGTGCGGGAACCGAAGCGGATTATTTCAACATGCGGGATTGCCTTCAGCTGTTTCAGGATATATTCGATAAAATCGTCGTTAATCAGCAGGCCGTCGCCTCCCGAGAGCAGCACGTCGCGCACCACCGGGGTGCGGCGGACGTAATCGATGGCCCGGTCAACCTCTTCCCTGGTGCGGGGCATATCGGTGACCCCGGCAATCCGGCGCCGCGTGCAGTGACGGCAGTACATCGAGCACTGGTCGGTAACCAGCAGGAGCACCCGGTCGGGATAGCGGTGTGTCAGGCCTGGTACCGGTGAGTCGACATCTTCATAGAGAGGATCGGCCATATCCGAGGCGGCCTGCTGCAGCTCCAGGCTGGTCGGCACCGCCTGCTTGCGCACCGGGCAGTTGCGGTCATGGGGATCTATCAACGTGGCGTAATATGGGGTAATCGCCATGCGCAGGGTCTGGAGGCACTGCCTGACCCCTTCTTCTTCGTCGGGGGTAAGATCGATCACCTGCTTCAGATCTTCCAGGGTGGTAATCCTGTTGGCCACCTGCCAGCGCCAGTCGTTCCATTCATCTTCGGTTACATTTTTCCAAAGAGATATTTCGCGGTAATCTCGCATCCTAACGCTCCTTTCCTTTTTTTGAATCCCCGCCAATCGGCAGTTCGTAGACCGCCGAGTCAGTGGTAAAACCAAACTGTTCGTAAAGATGCCGGGCGGGAAGATTATCATTCAACACCAACAGCTCCACCCGGCCCAATCCGGCCTGTGCAGCCGCCTCTTCGATCTGCATCAGCATGCGGCGGGCCACACCCCGGCGTCGAAATTGCGGCGCCACGATCAGGTCTTCGATATGGCCGTACCAGTAATCGTTCCAGGTCGAATAGTGGCCTAAGTGCAGGCTGGCGGTGCCCGCGGCCCGGCCTTCAATCAACGCCAGGTAAATGAGAATCTGCTCCGGATGATCAACGGCGTAGCGAAAGCTGCGCCGCAGGAGCTCATCGGGAGCCTCTTTCCGGTAAAACTGGAGCAGCATCCGCCAGAGAGCGCAGACCTCCGGCCCGTCTACCAGAACTGCCTGCCGGATTTTAATCATATCCTTCTGGCCTGCCTGCCGGTTATCCATCACACACCCCCTTATTTTTCTCTGACTTTTTTTCCTGACAGCGGAGGTTTCCGAAGACAGCTCCGCCTCTCTTTACGGTTTTCCGTTGTCAACTGCAGGGCTCACAAGAAGCAGCCCTTGGATGATGAAAACGTTTCCGAACTATCCAGATATATGTATATGCAAATATTATGCCAGGTGTTGGAGTGACGTTTGATTCAAAAGGCGCCGGCGGAGCGCCGGCGCCTTTTGCTTGTTTTGTTTACGCTTCGATCTTCTGTTCAGCGACGGGGACGGCAAGATCAACATCCGTGCTCTTACCCACAAACCGGACAAAAACAATCATTGCAGCAAGGCCGAGAATGATCGAAATCCAGACCGGGACGCCGAAACCGGCAGGGATAAAGCCGAAAACCGCCGACACTGCCGCGCCGAGAAGAGCGTAAGGCATCTGGGTGCGGACGTGGTCGATATGGTCCGATCCGGACCCGGTGGAGGAAAGAATGGTTGTATCGGAGATCGGCGAGCAGTGGTCGCCGAAAATCGCCCCGGTAAGCACCGATGCCAGGGTCGGAATCAGCAGGTGCGGCGCAATGGCATGGGCCACGGGAATAGCCAGCGGGGTGACAATACCCATGGTTCCCCATGAGGTCCCCATGGCAAAGGCCATAAAGCATGAAATGATGAAGATAATTAGCGGCAAAATCTGGAAGGGTACATTTGCCGCCGTGACCAGGCCAACCAGGTAGCTGTCGGCGCCGAGCTCTCCGGTAACCGCGCTGAGCGACCAGGCCAGCACCAGGATCACAAGGGCGGCAAAGACAGACTTCGCTCCCGCCATGAAGGTATCAAAGGCCTCTTCGAAGGTAAGCAGCTTCTGCGCCAGGACCATGACCATTGTTACAAGAGCGCTGAGCATGGAGGTCCAGAGCAGCACCAGCACCGAATCGGAAGCCCCGATCGCTTCGAGAATATTGCCCGGGTCGGCGCCGCCGATATTGACACCGTGCCAGTAGAGGCCGATAAAGGTGGAGATGATCAAGAAGGCAATCGGCACAATGAAGTTGACCGCGCGATACGGGATCCCTTCCTTCGGCATCATCTCTTCGGTGTCACCGGCCGCCAGGGGGACGGCGCCGTCCCGAAGCAGCTTGCCGGTGGTGCGCGCTCTCATTTCAGCGTCATACATCGGGCCGAAGTCCCGCATGGTCACCGCAATGATCACGACCAGCGATAATCCGAAAACGCTGTAGAAGCGGTAGGGGATACTCTGCAAAAAGAGGGAGTAAGGGCTTGTATCCACCCCGATCTTGGCAAAAGCTTCCCCGATAATCCCCAACTCATAGCCGATCCAGGTCGAGATCAGCCCGATGGTGGCTATAGGTGCCGCCGTACTGTCCACGATATAGGCCAGTTTCTCCCGCGAGATCCGCAACCGGTCGGTCAGCGGGCGGGCGGTGTTCCCGGTAATCAGGCAGCTCGTATAGTCACAGAAGAAGATAATTATCCCAATAAGCCATGCACAGAGCTGCCCGGCCCTTGCCGACTTGGCCCGCTTGGCCAGGGCTTCGGCAATCGCGTTGGCGCCCCCCGATCGAGTCATCAAAGCGACCATTGCCGCAATCATCATCGTAAAGATAAGGACCTGGGCATACCAGGGATCGGCTACACTGCCAATCATGTAGTTGTCCAGCGAACGCAGCAGACCGAGAAAGGGGTTGTAACCGTTCAAAAAGGTCGCGCCCAGCCAGATGGCAATGAACATGGACGCGTAGACCTGGCGGGTGGCAATCGCCAAAACAATTGCAATCAACGGCGGTAAAATCGACAGAAAACCAAAGTTTTCAGCCACGAATTAGCCTCCTTGTTTTTTGATAATTACCGCATGTTTACCGACACTGGAGAAGGCCTGAAATGAATATTAGCGCACCCCTTTCTAAATTTGAACTACCGGTTTACCGACACCTTCCCCAAGACTGTGAAAGCCGCGAAATTTGCTGATTTTTCGGCATATTCTCGCTAGCCTGCTTTTACGCAATTCGCATACCAGATAGTCATAAGGCGCTGTTAACTGGAAAAAAGCCGGTAAGGGGAGGTAATTCTAGACAATTGTCCAGGCTCGGCCGCCGGATAACGGGCAGAAACGCCCGGTTTCCGGCAGGGTTAAAACTCTTCAATCACAATATCAAGGTTTTTTAGCTTATACTGGAGGGTTTGCCGCGGCAGGCGCAGACGCCGGGCTGCCTTGGAGATATTGCCGGCACACTGCCGCAGGGTTGATGTAATGATCTCTCTTTCCAGCAACCTGACCGCTTCAGGGAGCCCGCCGTTCAGATCAACCTGGTCAAGCGAAATTTTTGGCCGCATCCCGATCTGGCTGATCTGAAAAGGCAGCTGCTTCTTTTCAATAAGCGCCCCGTCAACCATGTTCATGGCATGTTCGATGCCGTGCCGCAGCTCACGCACATTTCCGGGCCAGCTGTAGCGCTTGAAGATATCTTCCACCTCGCGGGTCACCCCTTTAACGCGCAGGCCGAACATTTCGTTGTATTCCTTGATGAAGGTATCTGCAAGAAGCATGATATCATCCGGACGCTCGCGCAGGGGCGGGATCCTTAAAGAAACCACGTTGAGGCGGTAATAAAGATCGAGGCGAAGATGCTGCTTCCGGACCGCTTCCAGGGGGTCGATATTAGTCGAGGCGACCACCCGGACATTGACTCTCCTGAGCCTGTGGTCGCCGATCCGCCTGAAGGCGCCGTCCTGCAAAACCCGCAGCAGTTTGCCCTGCAGCTCCACGGGCATCGAGTTGATCTCGTCAAAGAGAAGCATCCCCCCGTCGGCCATCTCAAAAAGCCCCTGGCGGTCTTCCGCCCCGGTGAAGCTTCCTTTAACCGTCCCGAACAGGATGCTTTCAAGGAGCGTGGCCGGCAGCGCGGCACAGTTCTGGGCGATAAAAGGCCCGCCGCGATTCGGACCGGCATTGTGGATCGCCTGTATAAGCAGCTCTTTGCCGGTGCCGGTCTCTCCGTAAACAAGGATCGGTGAGCTGCTGGTCGCCACCCGCTGTCCGGCAACCTTCAACTCGATCATCCTGGCGTCCTGACCGATCAGGTCATTGAAGGTGTAGCGGGCGCCGGATAAGTTATCCGGGGCAGCTGTTCCTTTTTTAACCGCGGTTGTTTTTTTACCCAGCAGACTGGCCTGCAGATCAAGCAGTCTCTCTGAAAGCTCCTTGATCCTGGTTATATCGCGGGAGATATCACATGCGCCGGCAATCCGTTTCCGGTAGAAAATAGGGTAGGTCGAATAAGACATCGTTACCGCCCGCCCTCTGCGGTTGATCAGCGTCTGCTGCTGGTTCAGCACCGGCCTCCCGGTCTGAAGTACTTTCAACAGAGAGCTGGACTCCAGGGTAAGTGAAGGATAGACCTCGAGGATATGTTTGCCCAGGACCTCGTCCGGATCCATCCCCTCCATTTCGGCCGAAACCTTGTTGTAAAAACGGGTAATCCCGTCACAATCAATTATATGGACCGCTTCATCGGTATGGTTCAACACGGTTTTCAGAATCGCGTTTTGCCTGGCAATCTCCCCAAGATCCAATCTGCCGCCCCGCCTTCTTCAACTATTGTGTTTGTAGAAGCTCTTTACTTTACTTTATTCGACATTGCCGCCTTCTTTCCTCTACCGGGTGCCGAAAAACAGGACAGGGGTGACGAAATTTCAGCAGGGAGGATCATGTTGCGGCGGATAAAAAACCCCGGAGAGGCTATCTCCGGGGCAAAAGAAGCTGTGATTGCTTACAGGATTAAACCTTTTCGGTAGGCTCCATCGCCACAACCTTGCCGCCGAGCATCCGGCTGACCCCGTAGGCCTCGTCGTTATGCTTGCCGCCGCAGAGGCTGCAGACCTGTTCCGGATCGATGGTCTGTTTCGGTTGGGTATAGGTGTAGACGCCCCCTTCGAAGTTGCGCAGGACCACCCGGTCGGCCGACTGGGAAATGAGGTACTGCGGCGACACCGGGATCTTTCCGCCGCCGCCGGGTGCATCGACACAGAAGGTGGGAATGGCCAGGCCCGAGGTGTGTCCCCTCAGGTACTCGATCATTTCTATGCCCGCCGCCACCGGCGTTCGGAAATGTTCGATTCCCTGCGAGAGATCGCATTGATAGATATAGTAGGGGCGGATCCTGATCTGGAGCAACCCCTGGACCAGCTTTTTCATCACCAGCGGGCAGTCGTTCACTCCCCGCAGCAGCACCGACTGGTTCCCCAGGGGGATGCCCGCATCGGCCAGGCGGGCGCAGGCTGCCGCCGATACCGGGGTGATCTCCTTCGGGTGGTTGAAATGGGTATTTAAAAAAATGGGGTGATACTTTGCCAGCATCCGGCAGAGTTGCGGCGTGATCCGCTGCGGCAGCACCACCGGGGCGCGGGTCCCGAAGCGGATTATCTCGACATGCGGGATCGCCTTCAGCTGCTTGAGGATATATTCGATAAAATCGTCATCAATGAGCAGGCCGTCACCGCCCGAAAGAAGCACATCGCGCACCACCGGGGTGCGGCGGACATAATCGATGGCCCGGTCGACCTCTTCCCTGGTCCGGGGCATGTCGGTGACGCCGGCAAACCGGCGCCGCGTGCAGTGGCGGCAGTACATCGAGCACTGATCGGTAACCAGCAGGAGCACCCGGTCGGGATAGCGGTGGGTCAGGCCGGGCACGGGTGAATCGATATCTTCGTAAAGAGGGTCCGCCATATCGGAGGCGGCTTTCTGCAGCTCCAGGGCGGTCGGCACCGCCTGCCGGCGCACCGGGCAGTTGCGGTCATGGGGATCGATCAGGGTGGCAAAATAAGGGGTGATGGCCATGCGCAGGGTCTGCAAACACTCCCTGACCCCTTCTTCTTCAGCGGCGGTGAGATCGATCACCTGTTTCAGATCTTCCAGGGTAGTGATCCGGTTGGCCACCTGCCAGCGCCAGTCGTTCCACTGCTCTGCGGTGACATCTTTCCAGA